>CAYJHX010000264.1:0-3372 GCA_964369395.1 uncultured Desulfovibrionaceae bacterium | reverse complement strand
TAAATGCTATGAAAGGAGCTGAAATAACAGGATGAATCACTCAGAAAATCGAGTTATATATAACGAAAATTTATAACTACTTGTACAGTAAAATCCCATAATAAAAAGTTTTTTTTCACCAGTCTGTTCGGCAATGCCAATGCAAGCGAAACAAAACAGCCTTTAGAGAACAAAACAGAAGCAAAAAAGAAAAGGACATTAAGGCTTTATAAACCTTAATGTCCTTCATTGTACTCACATTTGGCGTCCCCTAGGGGATTTGAACCCCTGTCGTCGCCGTGAAAGGGCGATGTCCTGGGCCAGCTAGACGAAGGGGACGCGCAGTCGGCAACTGTGTGTTGTGCCGTGAGAAGGTTTGTACGCAAAACTTCCTTCCTCGTCAACACTTTTTTTTATTTTCTTACTTTTTTATCGTCCTACCCTTTTACCACATGGCAAGCAAAGCATTTTTTTACATTTGCTACGTCAACTTTCGCAAGTTTTTTCATGCACATAAGTCTTTGCACTTTTTTTCAAGCTTCGTTCATCCTTTAAATACATTACAAAAACATATGCATTTTTATAAGGATAACAATTCGCAACTTTTATCTCTCTAGAAAACTTCTTGCATAATGGCACTTTATATTTTTCACAAAAACAACATCTAAATGCCCTTTCTCGCTTCAAACCAATCAGGAATTTTTCCTAATTAGCATTTTTTTACTCAAAACTAAATTTTAAAATTGACAATTAAAATCGTTTTGTATAGTAATGAAAAAAGTTCTCAACTACAAATAAAAAAATGTATATTTTCCTTCAATGTATAAATTATAACGTTTTAATATTATTAAAAAAAGGATTAAACAACATGAAAACATTAGCGCAAGGCGATGCTAATATTGAGTACACCGTAACGGCTATTCTTACTCAAGGTGATGAAGAAATGGAAAAATTCCTATTCTCGTTGGGTTGTTATGTAGGTCAGCAAGTGACCATTGTTTCTAAACTCGATAAAAATTTTGTCATTACCATTAAGGATGCTCGCTATAGCATTGATGAAACCTTGGCTAATGCCATACAAATTTAAATATATTTTTACCTATAAACAACAAGGAGATCAAAATGAGAATTGCACTTGCTGGCAATCCCAACAGCGGAAAAACCACCCTTTTTAATGCCATTACAGGTAAAATTGAGAAAGTAGGCAACTGGGCCGGGGTAACTGTGGCCAAAAAAGAAGGCGCCATTAAAAAAAATTTGCTCAGCGGTTCTGAATCCGTTATTGCCGTAGATTTGCCTGGGGCTTATTCTATGTCCCCTTTTACTTCTGAAGAAAACGTTACCCGTGAATTTGTGCAACAAGAAAAGCCCGAAGCCATCATCAATATTGTCGATGCCACCAACTTAAGCCGCAGTCTTTTCTTTACTACACAGCTTTTAGAATTAGGCATTCCGGTAGTTGTGGCCCTTAATAAAAATGACCTCAACACCAAAAAAGGCATCACCATTGATATTCCAAAGCTTTCTGAAGCCTTGGGATGCCCCATTGTTGCCACCACTGCCACCGAATCTAACGGACTAAAAGAACTTATGGCCGCTGTTATGTCTGTAAAAGGTCAAAGCCAAAAGGCCCCCTTTACAAACCAAGGCGCAAGTGCCCATAATTCTGAAGAGGCCAAAGCCCACGACCTTAAGCGCTATGACTTTGTCAACGGCCTTGTAAAATCTGTAGAAACACGTAAAGTTGCCAGCAATACACAAACCTTACAAGACGCTGCAGACAGAATTATTGCTCATAAATATTTGGGCATTCCCATTTTTGCCTTGGTTATGTGGTGTGTTTTTTATATTTCACAAACCACCCTTGGCACCTTCATTGCCGACTTTTTGACCGGCTATATTGACATGTTCAACGAGTGGGCTGCCGCTGCCATTGGCGAAGGCGCTTCACCGCTAACCCAAGCCTTACTTCTTGACGGTATCATTGGCGGCGTGGGCGCTGTGGTAGGCTTCTTGCCCCTTATTATGGTCATGTTCTTCTTGCTGGCCTTGTTAGAAGATTGCGGCTATATGGCTCGTGTTGCCGTGGTCATGGACAGATATTTAAAATTCGTCGGCCTTTCCGGAAAGTCCATCATCCCCATGGTCATTGGTACAGGTTGCGCCATCCCCGGCGTTATGGCTACCAGAACCATCCGCAACGAGCGTCAACGCAGAACCACTGCCATGCTCACCCCTTTCATGCCTTGCGGTGCAAAACTGCCGGTTATTGCCTTATTTTCTGGTGTATTTTTTGCCGACAACCCTTGGGTTGGTACCTCCATGTACTTTGCAGGCATTGCGCTCATCATCTTAGGTGCCTTGGCTGTGAAACATATTTCCGGTCAAAAACACGCTCAATCCTTCTTCATCATGGAATTACCCGAATACCAATTCCCCAACCTCTGGCGCGCTACTGTTTCTATGCTTTCACGCGCAAAAGCTTTTATTATCAAAGCTGCCACGGTTATCTTGGTGTGTAACGCCCTTGTACAAATCATGCAAACCTTTGACTGGTCTTTTACTGTAGTAGCCGAAAATGCAGAAAATACTAGCATCTTAGCCTCTGTGGCTGGCCCCTTTGCCATGCTGTTAATTCCTTTAGGCTTTGGCGCATGGCAATTGGCCGCTGCTGCCATTACCGGCTTTATCGCCAAAGAAAACGTTGTTGGTACCTTGGCTGTGGTGTACGGCATTACCAACTTCATTGATACCGAAGAATTGGCTCTTGTAAGCGGCGCTACCAGTGTTGCTGATGTTATGGGCTTAACACAAGCTGCTGCCCTTGCGTACCTTATGTTCAACCTCTTTACACCGCCCTGCTTTGCTGCCATCGGGGCCATGAATGCCGAAATTGAAAACAGAAAATGGCTTTTCTCCGGCATAGCCTTACAATTTGGCACAGCCTTTGTGGTGGCCTTCCTCGTGTATCAAATCGGTACTTTCATAACCCTTGGTACTGTAGGCGCAGGCTTTATTCCCGGACTTATTGCTTGCATTGCTTTGCTTGCTATTTTGATTGCCTTAATCGTAAAAGGCGATAAAGTTTCTGCACAGCACTACAAGGCAGCCACTTCGCAATAGTTTTTTATTCTTTGCGTTCTTTAAGCCTCCCTTGCAGTGTGTACTACTCTGAGGGAGGCCTTTTGCCTATAACCCACAGTACAAATGACAGTCAAAAACACGTAGAATACTGTAAAGCCATGTTACTTCGCACCCATTAAACAAGGAAATTCTTATGCAACAAGAAATTATTCTTTGGGCCATCATTATTACTATTTTAGGAAGTGCCATAAGCTATATTATTGTACAAAAGCGAAAAGGGGTAAAATGCGTAGGTTGCCCTTCTGAGGC
>CAYJHX010000263.1:0-3374 GCA_964369395.1 uncultured Desulfovibrionaceae bacterium | reverse complement strand
CCCCCCTTCCTCCCCCAAAACGCGCTTCATTTTAGTGGGTATATGCAAATCCTTCAAAATTTCATCGCATATAAGCTATTTAAAAAACACTTTTCAGCAGGTAACATGCAAGCTGTTAAAAAAGTGTAAGATACGAGGCCGACCCAACGGGCGACGAAGTCGTTTACGTTGTCAAGCTTGCGAGACTTACGTAAATCGAGAGCAAAGCAAGGCGACGTTTTTTGCGAAGGGAGTGTACTCTTCTGGTACTCGACCGAAGCAAAAAACGAGTCTGACAAAGTAGATTGCACTTTTTCAACAATCCGCTCAAAAGGGGTAAGATGCAAGGAAAATAGATTTTTTCTGTACGGCATAGGGCTCTTACGGCCCATGCTGTACAGAAAAAATCTATTTGACGCAGCAGGTTCCCCCTTTTCAGCGGATTGTTAAGAGCCGCAGCACTTCTTGTACTTCCTCCCACTCCCACAAGGACACAATTCGTTACGACCCACTTTATCAGATTTTGCTTGCTCTGCAGATGCCGCGCCGCCATCCACAGGGCCAGAATAGGCCACAGGCGTATCTTCTTTATGGCGCAACTCTTCCGTCGGTTCTTCCTGCATAATACGCATACGTGTTAAAGCCTTAAAGATATTTTCGCGAATACGGAAAATCATAGATTGGAATAGCTCAAAACCCTCTTTCTTATATTCTAACTTGGGGTCTTTTTGCCCATAACCGCGCAAGCCAATGCCATCGCGCAAAGAGTCCATATTGCGCAAATGCTCTTTCCAGCACTTGTCCAGCTCTTCTAAAAGGAAGTAACGTAGCAAATCTTTATAAATTTCAGGGGCATCACTACGTAATTGTGAAAGAATTTCTTGCACCAGCTCTTTGGCCTCTGCACGAGTGGGTAAAGGAGCATCTTCAGTAAGAACTTTATCAATATTAAAAATTTCGCGCAAGCGCCCACGCAAAAAGTCTTCATCCTCTGCAGATAAAGGATTCTTAGCAGAACTTTGCTCTTGCAAAGTATACATGTCTTCTAAAATGTCATCGCAAAACTCGTCAATAACGGGTTCCAAATCTTTGGATTCTATGAGTTCTCGGCGTAAAGAATAGATAACCTCTCTTTGTTGATTCATGACATTGTCATAATCCAGCAACGTTTTACGCATTTCAAAGTGATGGCCTTCTACGCGTTTTTGTGCCCCTTCCACAGCTCTGGTTACCATGGCATTTTCGATGGATTCCCCATCTTCCAATCCCAATTTTTGCATAAGACCCGCTATGCGCTCCGAGCCAAAAAGACGCATAAGATCGTCTTCCAAAGAAAGATAAAAACGCGAAGAACCGGGGTCGCCTTGACGCCCAGAACGCCCGCGCAACTGATTATCAATACGACGGCTTTCATGCCTTTCGGTACCTAAAATATGCAAGCCACCTAATTCTTTAACGCCTTCGCCCAGCACAATGTCTGTACCACGACCGGCCATGTTGGTGGCAATGGTTACCTTGCCCACTTGCCCGGCTTGAGCCACAATTTCCGCTTCTTTTTCGTGATGCTTAGCATTAAGCACATTGTGCGGCACATTGCGTTTTTTCAAAAGTTGCGAAATAAGCTCGGAATTTTCAATGGAAATGGTACCCACCAACACAGGCTGCCCTGCCTTATGTAGCTCTTCAATGGAATCCACAATGGCGTTGAATTTTTCTCGACGCGTTTGATAAATAAGGTCAGAATAATCCTTACGCACCATGGGCATATTGGATGGAATGCCCACCACTTCGAGGCCATAAATTTCTTGAAATTCCACAGCTTCCGTATCGGCAGTACCGGTCATACCGCTCAATTTACTATACAAGCGGAAGTAATTTTGGAAGGTAATAGAAGCTAGTGTTTGATTTTCTGCGGCAATTTTTACGCCTTCTTTGGCTTCAAGGGCTTGGTGTTGCCCATCCGAAAAACGGCGACCTGGCATAAGACGACCGGTAAACTCATCAACAATAACCACCTGCCCATCTTGCACGATATATTCAATATCTCTACGGAAAACTGTATGCGCCTTCAAGGCTTGCAAAATGTGATGCTGCGCGGTGATATTGGCAGGGTCAAAAAGGTTTTCCACCTTTAAGAGCTCTTCACAATAAGCTACCCCTTCTTCGGTAAGCATGGCTGAACGCGCTTTTTCATCAATGGTATAGTGAATGTCGGCTTTCAATTGCCGCACCACATCATCCATAATTTTATATTGCCCCACAGCTTCTTCCGAAGCACCGGAAATAATGAGCGGGGTACGGGCTTCGTCAATAAGAATGGAGTCCACTTCGTCCACAATGGCAAAGTTATGCCCACGCTGCACGAGTTGCTCCACATAAAACTTCATATTATCACGCAGATAATCAAAGCCAAATTCGTTGTTGGTACCATAGGTAATATCGGCCCCATAGGCGGCTTTGCGTTCTTCATCATCAAGACCGTGCACGATGATGCCCACACTGAGCCCCAAAGCATTGTACAATTGCCCCATCCATGCGGCGTCGCGGCTGGCTAAGTAATCGTTCACAGTAATAACATGCACACCCTTACCGGAAAGCGCATTGAGCACCACAGGCAAAGTGGCCACAAGGGTTTTTCCTTCCCCTGTTTTCATTTCGGCAATTTTACCCTTATGTAAAACAATGCCCCCAAGCATTTGCACATCATAATGGCGCATGCCCAGCACACGACGCGACATTTCGCGCACTATGGCAAATACAGGCACCAGCACATCATCAAGGCTTTTGCCCTCTTCTTGCACTTCTTTACTGTAGGTGGCAATACGCTCACGAATTTCATCATCGGTTAAGGCCTCTAACTCAGGTTCTAAAGCATTGATGGCTCGTACCAGCGCCATTTTACGCTTCAAATAGCGGTCGTTTTTACTTCCGAAAATTTTCTTAAAAAGATAACCAAACATGGGTACTCCCAAGGATATATATTTTAAAAGTTGTCAAAATTGTCCTATAAGAAAGCTCTAGCAGCCATTTAGTAGCTACCAGATAGCTAATTGACCTGCAAAGTCAGCGACTCTATCATATAAGCTCTACTTTAGCAATGGCAAGGGGGCACGCTTGCGTAAGAAAACACTTGCCAAAGCCCGCGCTATTTGCTATTTACCCCCTCTTGTAACGAAGCACACACGGACAGCCGCCTTGGGGTCCCTATAAAACTTTGCATGGGCAAAGTGGGTATGTAATTAAAATACATACAAAAGGGTGTAAGGTGCGGGTCGCGTGTGGAAGTCGAAAAACCCATTGGAGGAACCTATGGCCTACGTCAGCATGAAGCAAATGCTGGAAACGGGTGTGCACTTTGGTCACCAAACCCGTCGTTGGAACCCTAAAATGCGTCC
>CAYJHX010000262.1:0-3387 GCA_964369395.1 uncultured Desulfovibrionaceae bacterium | reverse complement strand
CCGCCTATACCACACTTACAAACGGTACCCAAAAAACGCCCCACCATGGCTCCAAAGGCTGCTTGTGTAGCCTCTGCACGTGGGCGTCCTTTGGCAATTTCCATAATAAAGCACCCTATCCAAGCACCTATAAGGGCACCAATAAAGGCACCAATGCCAAAAAAGAGCGGTGCCAAAAGTATGGCCCCAATAATAGCCCCCACCACCCCCGCAAAAGTCCCCGAAGAGGAAGAGCCGTATTTTTTTGCCTTCACTACTTGCAGTGCGAATTCTAAAATTTCTCCCACTACAGCTAAAGCTATAAGAATACCAAAAAAAACAATGCCCAAGGAGGCTGTGTCTGGGTAGACATATTTCCAAAGTCCCACCAAGGCTAAAATAATCCAATTGGCTGGCAATCCGAAGATATTTAAAAACAAGACAAAGCCAAGCAAGGCCATAAAACCTGTTACAATCATATATGCAATGGCATAAGGGATAACCAATTCCATTATTTCACCCGTGAGTCGTGCACACGCACGGCTTTGCCTTCAGTCGTTGGAAGACTTCCCGAAGCCACAAGCTCTACCTTGGGTGTCACTAAAATTTCATCGCGTAAACGCCCCATGATATTTTTTTGCAAAGCACGTAGCACGCGCATATCTTCCACAAAGCACTCTTCGCGAATTTCTACTTGCACACGCATATGATCAGCAACGCCATCATTTTCTAAAATAATCAAATAGTTTTGCCCTACTTCCCTAAAGCTCATAATCACTTGTTCAATTTGCATGGGGTAAATATTCACACCCTTCAAAATAAACATATCATCCGAGCGACCTAAAATTCTATCAATACGACGATGATGACGTCCGCAAGCACATTGACCAGGTAAAAAACGCGTTAAATCGCGGGTACGATAGCGCAAAATAGGCATGCCTTGGCGACAAAGACAAGTCATGACTAATTCGCCCACTTCACCATCAGGTACGGGCTCGCCCGTTTCGGGGTTAATAATTTCTGCAATATAGGCATCTTCCCACACATGCAGCCCGTTTTGTTCTTGACATTCAAAGGCCACACCAGGGCCATTCATTTCGGATAAACCATAAGAATTATACACTTTCATATCAAAAAGTTCTTCGATACGTCCGCGATATTCTTCAGAATAAGGTTCTGCACCAATGAGCGCAATACGCAAAGGCAAATCACGCGGATTTTCGCCAGCTTCTTCTAAATGACCACCTAAAATAAGCGCATAAGACGGTAAAATATGCACCACAGTAGTTTTAAAATCCTTAACAAGTTTTAACTGGCGCCGCGAGTTGCCAGCCCCCGCGGGAATGGTAAAACACCCTAAACGCTCTGAACCGTAATGAATACCAAGACCGCCGGTAAATAAACCATAACCAGACATATTTTGAAATACATCCTCACGACGCACGCCTACCATATGCATGGAGCGCGCCATAAGATCGGCCCAAGAATTTAAGTCATTTTGCGTATGGCAAATGGCCGTGGGCGTACCCGTTGTACCGCTAGAAACGTGCATACGCACAATTTCCTCCTGCGGCACACACAGTAAACCCGTGGGATAATTATTGCGTAAATCATCCTTGGTAGTAAAAGGAATTTTGCGCACATCCTCAAGGCTTTGAATAGAATCAGGTGTTATTCCTGCTTCACCAAGGCGCTGTGCATAAAAATCACATTTCAAAACCTGTGCAATGGTAGAACGTAAGCGCGCTACTTGCGTTTGCGCAATGGCATCCCTAGACAAAAGCTCTGCTTTATCAAATATTTCCATGATTTTCCCTACATATTATTTTGTATACTGTGCGCCCATGGCCCATAAAAGCCCAAAACATCCGGCCAGCATCATCTGCCCATGCGGTGCTAAAAACTGTCCATGTCCGCGTAATAATTCTCGTTGTGGCCCCAGAATAAAAGTGGGCGTAAAGGCACCGGCATCTTCTAAACGCGATCCAAAAGCCACCCCATGCCCACCGGAAGCTCGCACCTGCTCATCAGGAAGCCAGCCCATACGAAATTCTTGTAAATCGTGCAGATAAGCTTCTTTGTCTTGCTGCCCCGTGTGATGTTCAAAAATTCCCACCACTTTGCCCGCATACACAAGCATAGCCAAAATATGACTATTCCCCACATTCACAAGAGTTACACCTTCGCGCTGTGCCCGAGCGCGCACCTCAGGCATGGATAGCGCGCCCAAAATAGCCGCCGTACCTGTATCAGCCACAGGGCCACCAGTTAATGTTTGCAAGGTGGCAAGACGCGTAAAGTTTTGTGGTACAGTATGGTACAACCATGCTTGCGGTGCGGCATCAGCCTCTAACAAGGCACGCCACGACTGCATACGCCCTAAGCGATTGCCTTCAACAAATATGCCGTGGTCTTGTACCGCAGCCAACACTCTGTGCGGCATAGGTAAACCCCATTGGCGCAACGTGCTTTCCCATTGTGCAGGATTATAATCTGCCAAATAGACGGGAACAGCATGAGAAGGTGGCATATCACAAATTTTTATGCCATGGGCTTGAACATGTTCAAGGCTATCGTGGATGGCCGCCGCTGCTTGCGTAGTACAAAAAACCGCCAAGCCTGCCTCTAGATGCGCTTTGAGCGCCCGAAAAAATCCCCCACCCATATTATGCCCATACAACCAAATGGCTTGTTTTTTCTCTGTAAGAGACTGTATTTTCTGAACAATTAGACGCGCTGGCGAAGGAAGTACAAATTGCGGCCAATTTTCTGGCGTTGTGTGTGCTGTTGCTAAAAGCACATCTTGCGTACCACTCCCAATATCAAGTACTAAAGTGGGGCCTGTTTCTTCTAAAAATTGAAAATCTTGCACTATATTATCCCATTTTATTGAGTAGTATCAGCAAATATGACTTATCATCTCTGTGCCAAGTTTCATACATTTTTCGACACATATCTGCAATGCGCCTTCGGCAAAGAACATTCATTTTCTTTAACATAACAGACAAATATATTACGACACGATACTATCTAAAAATAAAACCATACTATACTATGTATAGTTTACTAAAAACAACTTTCATCTAAAAAATATAAACACCTGTTCTTACTACATAAAACAACAACATAATTAAGAATATGATAACAAGTATCCTTGCTATAAAACGTTGTACGCCATCAAAAAACTACACTTTCGTTACGCTCTATGCAAAATCTCAACTACGGAACGAAACCTTATACGCGGAAGACGCAAACTACGCAAGAGGGACGCATGGAATCACACATCATAAGAACTTAATATATAAAATTTTTTTTGAAATTGGAAATTTTTTTTAAATTTTATGAAAAAAATACTTGCCAAGACCCTCTCGATTTTATATACCTTCTTTCGCGCCGAGGTGGTGGAAC
>CAYJHX010000261.1:0-3408 GCA_964369395.1 uncultured Desulfovibrionaceae bacterium | reverse complement strand
GGATCGCTAACATCTTGCTGTAAGAAGCTATTAATATGTGGCATTTTTGTAATAGCTGTATCAATTTCAGGATTAGAGCCTTTTACATATGCGCCAATATTAATCATATCTTCTACCTTACGGTACATGCTCATAAGGCTAGTAATTCTTCGCCCTGCCAAAACGTCGGGCTTTTGACAAATATCTGAGCGCAAACGGCTGATGGAGCGCAATACGTCGATGGCAGGAAAATGACCATTGTCAGCAAGGTCGCGGGTAAGCACAATATGCCCGTCTAAAATAGAGCGCACGGCGTCGGCAATGGGTTCGTTAAAGTCATCCCCGTCCACAAGTACTGTATAAATACCTGTAATGGTGCCTTTATCAGAACGTCCTGCACGCTCTAGCAATTTGGGCAATTGCGCAAACACTGTAGGGGTATACCCCTTGGTGGTGGGAGGCTCGCCAATGGCAAGCCCCACTTCGCGGGCAGCCATGGCAAAACGCGTTACTGAGTCCATCATCAAGAGCACGTCTTTGCCTTTATCACGAAAATATTCGGCGGCGGCAGTGGCAGCATACGCTGCACGCATACGCACCAGCGGCGATTGGTCAGAAGTGGCAATAACCAATACCGAACGCGCCATGCCTTCGGGGCCAAGGTCGCGCTCCATAAACTCTAATACTTCGCGGCCACGTTCGCCGATAAGGGCAATCACGTTGACATCGGCCTTGGTATAGCGAGCCATCATGCCCATAAGGGTAGATTTACCCACGCCAGATCCGGCCATAATACCCACACGTTGCCCCTTGCCTAAGGTAAGCAAGGAGTTAATGCTACGCACACCCACATCAAGAATATCTGTAATTCTTGGACGTTGCAAAGGGCTCGGTGGGTCGGCATAGATGGGGGCCATGGCTTGTGACCAAGAATTGACGGCTTGAGGCAACCATGCAGGCAAAAACTTTTTTTGCTCTTGCATTTTTCTGTTGAAAAGTTCGATATTTTCCGGCCCTGTTTGTCCGCCGCTAATAATTTCGGTACTCACGGGGGGGCCTCCGTCCAGCGGTAAACCAAAGGCATCAAGGGTACGCCCCAAAATATGGGCACCCACAGGAAAATAGGGAGGTAAAGAAGAATTGCGAATGCGATTGCCGGGGCGAATACCGCGCATATCCCCATAGGGCATAAAGAGTAAATTGCCTTCGCGAAAGCCCACCACTTCGGCGGCAATGCCGTATTCATTGGCATGGGTAAGTTCACCCGTATCGGGGAGCATATGACACACAGCCCCCAAAGGCGAACGTAAACCCGAACCTTCGGCCACAAGCCCCACCACCTTATGCACTTTACCAAATATTTGCAAAGGATTGGCATGTTCCAAGAGCTGATGGCAGGTTTTCGGATCTAGCTTCATGATTTCCCCTTATCGAGGTCGTCAAAAGAGATGGTATCGCCATCGCCGCCAGCATTAGTATCGAGGGAGTCAAAATCAAAATTATCTAGGCTAGGGGCTTCGCCATCGGCAAAATCGTCTAAACTGGGCCCAGTACCGCCGTCAAAATTATCTAAACTCGGGGCATTGTCATCAGCAAAGTTATCAAGGCTAAGCTCTTCGCCGCCAGCAAAATTGTCTAAGCTAGGTGCTGCCCCTCCCTCGGCGGCCAAATCATCCAAAGAAACGGGGGAAGCGCCGCCATCATTGCCAAGCAATTCGTCTTCCAATTCTTCCATGGAAGGTTCAAAAGGCTTACCTGCGCTTCGATCTTGTTGCCCAGCCTGCTCGGCCTGTTCGGCCTCTTGCACAATATGGTTTAACGTATCATCTTCGGTAAGCGGAATGCCCGCATTTCTTTGCACCATGGCATCCACAAATTCTTCATCGGACAGGGCATCGAGATCTTGCGCCATATCTTGTAAAGGCTCTTGTGGCAAAGCAGGTACAGGCTCATCTGCCATTTCGGCTTGTGCTTCATCTGCCATTTGCTGCAATAATTCCTGACGCGTGGGCACACTTTCCGCATTTTGCAAGCGCATTTGGAAAGCCATTTGTTCCGGCGTCATGGGTACTTCCATCTCTGGCGGTACCGACGCTTCCTCAACTGGCATTTCTTCCACGGGCGGCGGCAAATGTTCCTCTACAGGCACTTCTTCCACGGAGAATTCTTCGGGAGGCAATTCCTCTTCTTGCTGCACAGGCGGTGGCGTCAACGCAGCCACACGGGCCACTTCTTCTTCTATGGCACGTTGGACAAATTCAAAGAATTTAATATCGATTTCTGTTTCAGGCAGGCTTAAATGCTGGATAATATTTTCCACCATCTCACGGAACAAGTCTAAGCGGCTATCCACGGTACCTGTGGAACTTTCTGCAATAATATCTCCAGGTTGTAGGGAGGGGTCGGGGCTTACATCCCATTGCCCAAGATCTGGATTTTGCTCTTTGGCGGCAGTAATAAGGTCTAAAACCACAGATTCATCTTCAGGACTGACCCGCAATATTACCGAGCGACGTTGATCTAAATTGCGTACAGCCTTAAGCATCATGCCTTCAAGAACCTGTTTGCGCTCTTCCTCAAGCACAATGCTGGTGCCCTTTTCCACGCATACCCGAAGCAAATCCACAAGCTCGGCACGCCATTCGCTAAAAATATTCAGCGTTTGCCCTTCGATAACACGCAACACGCCGGCCACAGAAGCCCCCATGGCAGCACGAAAGTTTTGTAACTCTTCTTGTGCGTGCGCAAGCCCCTCTTGAAAGCCTTCTTCGTGGGCGCCCTCTTTAATATGCTGGGCATTATCTAGCTCCACTTGGGCAGCATGGCGTAATTCTTGACTTTGATTGCGGATGTCTTCGGCAGATTGATGTGCAGTCTTGGCCTCTTGACGAATGCGTTCGGCCTCTTGTTCAGCTTCAGCCAAGATATTTTGCCTTTCAGTATAGGCTTCGCCAAGAATCTCCTTGGCTCTATCAATGGCTTTTTGGCGGACTTTCTCTAAATAGTCTTGCTGGGTTTTCTTGTTCCACTGCTCCTGACGCGAAGCCGCCTGCATAGCGTCAATCCTGCTCAGGCTCGACTCTCGTGTGGCATCTAAAAAAATTGTGCCCCAATTTTTTTTATCGTCAGAAGTCATATAATTTCCAGATGTTTTATGCTAGCACAGGATATGGGGTTTTCTTGAGGGGGGAATCTTTTTTTAGGAAAAAAAAGATTCCCCCTCAAACTCCCCCCTTCAAAAAAACCACATCTTCTTTGTGTTATAAAAATTTGCTTCTCTATTTTTATTGTAAAAAACAACAATTAAGACACGCCGTGTATGCAAACCTTTCTTGTAGGGTGTTCAAAAAGTGCAAGATACGAGAAAGACGCAGTTTCTTTGCGAAGGGAGTGTACTCTTCTGGTACTCGACCGTAGCAAAAAACAAGT
>CAYJHX010000260.1:0-3431 GCA_964369395.1 uncultured Desulfovibrionaceae bacterium | reverse complement strand
AGGACAGATAACTCCCGCCCCTCCAATACCTCATGCCCCAAAGGAGATTGACAATGCGAACACGGAGAGAAAATTTCGCCTTCAAGGGGACGAAATTCTTTCTCGCATTGGCCACAGCGCAACAGTAAGGGCACTTCTTCCAATTCTAGTTTGGCACCCTCATGAGGGCCGCCTTTTATGACGGCTTCAAAGCAAAATTGCAAGGAATCCGCCACCACCTGCGACAAAGCACCATAGCGCACTCGAACCAAGGTAAGCTTTGTACATTGGTGTTTTTCGAGTTCTTGTTCTACGATACCTAAAATATTTTCTGCTATTGCCATTTCATGCATGGGCGGGATATTAGCTGAGAAAATGGCAAAAGTCTAGCTATCTTGATTTTTATCCGTACCTATAATTTCTTTGACAGATACAGTGAAAAAGTATAAGTATATTCTTTTAACACGTTTAAAAATTTATCTTTTTTTGAATATTTTCTTTTGAGGTGCTATGCCTGTTTCTCCTCCTTCGTCAACTCTTTCTTCTAAAATGCCTCTTTTTTCCAAAGGGGTATTTGTTTTGCTCTTTGTGCTGTATGGTATATCTTTGCCGTTGGCCTGTATTCCTGGTCCCATGCCTTTAAGTGTGGCGGACGTATGGCAAGTGCTTGGTGTGCAACTGGGGTTTTTTTCTGCGGAAGCTGTGGATCCTACAGCTCTTGTGGTGGTGGGGCAGATTCGCTTAACGCGTGTGGTCTTGGCCTTGCTGTGTGGTGGCGGCCTTGCTGTGGCAGGGGTGGCTTTACAGGCGGTATTGCGTAACACGTTGGCAGATCCCTTTACCTTGGGGATATCGGCAGGGGCGGCGTGTGGGGCCAGTCTTGCTCTAACGCTTACGGCGCCCATGGCGGCAGCGGTGACGCTTTTTTTTCAGCAATGGCAGTTAAGTTCTTTGACATGGTTGTTTGATGGGGGCGGATTGGTAAGCCTTGCGGCTTTTGTGGGCGCTTTGCTGGCCTTATTTTTGGCTTTATTGCTCGGAACAGGAGGGGAAAGCGGAAATGTTGGAGGCAGTGGTGGACAACGCGAAGGTATTATTCTTGCGGGTATAGCAGTATCAACTTTTTTGGGGGCGCTCGTTGCTCTTATTAAAGCCCTCAATGAAGAATCTGTGACCAGCATTGTCTTTTGGATTATGGGCTCTTTTCAAGGGCGTACGTGGGATGCCGTTCCTTTGTTGTTATGGCCTTTGTGTGTAGGTTTTGTACTTATTGCTTTTCATTGGCGCGATTTAGATGTATTACTTTTAGGGCAAAGGCAAGCGCAAGAGCTTGGGGTACACGTGCCACGTGTGCGCTGGTGTGTGCTGGTGGGGGCCTCTCTTATGGCGGCGGGCTGTGTGGCTGTGGCGGGTATTATTGCCTTTGTGGGTTTAGTGGTACCGCATATATTGCGCTTTTTTTTAGGTGCGCGGCACGGTTTTTTGCTTGTGGGGGCGTGGTTTGGCGGTGGGCTTGTATTGCTTTGGGCCGATGTTTTGGCGCGTTCTGTACTTTCTGATGGGCAAGAACTTCCCGTGGGGGTGATTATGTCCTTAGTAGGCGGGCCTTTTTTTGCTTTTTTAGTGCGTGCTCGTGCCAAAGGTATGCGTATTTCTGTTAAGGGAACCTATGTGGAGAAAAAGGCTCCTGAAAAGAATACTATGCATCAAGAGAAGTATGAAAATACTGATTTTCGCAGGGCAAAAGGTGCGGACAACAGCCCTGTTTTGCAAGTTACTAAAAACAGCACTAAGGATGTGGGGGCAAAGGTATGATTGCTTGTCACAATATTTCTGCTGCCTACGGCGAAAGTACGGTATTGCAACATATACAGTTTTCTGCAAAACAGGGTGAATGTATTGCTGTGCTTGGGCAAAACGGCAGTGGAAAAACAACATTGTTACGTGTACTCAGCGGTGTACTGGCCTTGGATGCTACGGCAAAAAAGCAAGGGGCTTTAGTGCAATTGGCAGGGCAGGATATACAGACTCTTTCCCCCAAACAACGCGCCAAGTTAGTGGCTGTCGTACCACAAAAATTAGATTTTTTACCGCCCATTACCGTACAAGATATGGTGCTTTTAGGGCGTTATCCGCATATTTCGTGGTGGGGCGCATATGGAAAACAGGATTATGCCATTGCTCAAGCTGTCATGGAGGAAGTGGATATTTGTGCTTTGTCCGCGCGATATTTGTCCGACGTGTCTGGTGGTGAATTGCAAAGGGTGCTTTTAGCCAGAGCACTAGCGCAACAAAGCCCCATACTTCTTTTGGATGAACCGGCAGCAGCGCTGGATTTAGCACGTATGCAAGATATTTTTCAAATTTTAGAAAGAAAATGCGCCCAAGGTGCTTTAGTTTTAGCAGTTATGCACGATGTTAATATGGCAGCCTTGTATGCAAGCCGGATATTGGCATTAAAACAAGGTCAGCTTATTTTTAATGGCACCGTTGCTGACGTCTTTACACAGCAAAATTTACGTCATATTTATGATATGGATGTGCATGTTTTTGCACATCCTGTACTGGGAGTACCGCAGGTATGCCCATTGAAAAAAAATAATGAGGAAATACATGATGCTTATACACCATAGTCTTTTTTATTTTCGCCGAAAAGCGTGTTTTGCTTTGCCTCTTGTTGCAGTTTTTATGGTGTTTTTGAGCGTATTGCTTGTGAAACCATCGGAAGGGCGGGCGGCAGATGTAGGTGCTGAACAAAATCCTCCCCTTGCTTCTTCTGTGGAGGATGGCAGTATCCGCATTGTGGATGATACCGGTTATGAACTAGTGCTTAAGGCGCCGGCTAAGCGCGTTATAGGTTTGTATGGTGCTTTAAGTGAGTTACTGTTGGTGCTTGATTTGGGTCATATATTGGTGGGGCGAACGGCTGCTGATAGGCGTGTCCCCGGTCTTGGGCATTTACCGGCTGTCGGCACACATATGCGTCCTAATCCTGAGCTTATTGTAGGCTTAAAGCCCGATGTTGTTTTGCAATTTTTGGGACGTAACGAAGCCGCATCCTTGGGGCTTGGTTTACGAAAATTGGGCGTGCCCGTACTTTTATTTCGTTTAGAAAGCTTTGAAGATATGTTTTCGGTGCTGTTGCGTTTGGGGAAAATGGGCGGTGCAGAGGGCAAAGCCACGGAGCTTGTAAGAGATTATCGTAGGCGTATTGGAGATTTGCGTAATGTGCTTTTGGATGTGCCGCGGGTATCTGTTTTTTATGAGATTCGCTATCCCAATTTATTGGGAGCTGGCCCTAAATCTATTATCACCGATATCATTGATGTGGCGGGGGGGCGCAATGTCATTACCACCAATGATCGCATAGTGCGCCTAAATGAAGAGGAGCTACTATATAAAAATCCTGAAGCGTATATTATTCAAAAAGGGCCTATGAATCCAGACCCTGA
>CAYJHX010000259.1:1977-3444 GCA_964369395.1 uncultured Desulfovibrionaceae bacterium | reverse complement strand
TTACACTTTACAAATTTTCGCAATTGCAAATCGCTTGATATATGTGACACAAGATCTGAAAACGCTAAAAGATGTCGTTGTTGCAGATGCTTCGTCCATGTTTCTTGATCTTCCCAAATTTCATAAAGGACAAATTTATTGGGTTCATTGATATCTTGATGCACCGTCGATTCCAAGCATCCATCTTCTTTTCGACTTATGGTCACCATATCATCAGCAGCTTGCAAAAAAACGTCCTGATACTCATCTGCTACCGTAGCAAAACCAACAATAGTTAATGTTTTTGAGGCCATAGACTTTCCTCATGATTTTCATGTAAAGGAGTTATACAATTATGTTGTAATAAACACGCAACCAATGCCGTTACGGGAAGCCCTACCACTGTACTCCACGAGCCCCGTATACTTTCTACCAAAAAAGCCCCCTGCCCTTGAATGGCATAGGCTCCGGCTTTATCAAGCGGTTCACCGCATTTTGCGTAATTACGCAAAATTTCTTCAGACCATCCATGAAAAAAGACTTCTGTGCTTTCGTGAAAAAGCACCTCTTTTCCCGATGGAAAAATACAACACACCGCAGAAATAACCGTATGCCCCTTACCAACAAGGGCCTGTAGCATTTCAAAGGCGTGTTGCGCATCTTTAGGCTTTCCAAAAATTGTCCCTTGCAAAGCCACCACCGTATCTGCAGCAATAACTACAGATTCTTTATGATGTTCAGCCACAAATCGGGCTTTCACCGCCGCGGCTCTTTCAGCATACTTTTGCGGACTTTCGTTAAGCTCTGGTGTAGGCTCTATGCCATGAGGGCGTACCACCGTATAGGCAAGACCCAGCTCTTGTAAAAAAAGCTGTCGCCTTGGAGAAGCAGAAGCCAATACTAAAGGCGTTTTTGTAGAAAAAAGCGCTTGCATACCACTTCCTATAAATCTACCACAGGCGGAACATTTGTAGAGTTCGACGATGGCGGCGGCGGTAACGTCGGTGCATAAGGGTCTGACTTTTGATTTTGCTTATCCGATTCCGGCACATTGCGCGTTGGATTTTGCAAAGCCAAAGTTACCGCTTCATTTTCTAACACCGCTTGCCCCGATACTTTCCATGCAGAGTCAACCTTTGTCAAAACAATCCACGAAGTCATACCTGCCGGTGTACTAACTTTAGCCACCGCAGCTGTAGAAGAAAGCTCCTTTACTTGCGCCTTTTTCAAAGCACTGGGCACCCAAGGGCAATACGGCTCTTGGCTTTTAGAGCACTCAAGAAGCAACTCTCCTGTACTTACACCACGGTTAAAATAGTCTATTGTAGAAGTTTTCACATCCACAATATTTCCCACCATGTCTGTAAGGCCACCCACACCAAAAAGCTTTCCTAAACTATCCAAAGCCGCTAAAGGCACATTGTCTTTCGTAAGTCCCTGCACTTGCGCCAAAACAAAACGATCCATGTCCATCTGCGCCAAAAAAAG
>CAYJHX010000259.1:0-1877 GCA_964369395.1 uncultured Desulfovibrionaceae bacterium | reverse complement strand
TTGATAGTTGGTCTTTTTTATTTTTACTTGGAAAGGAGTTCTTTGTATGTCCCTCATTTACCCACAACAGAGTCAGCGGTCCCTTTTTCTTGATGAACCCGAAAAACCACAACTTCATCGAGAGCTCTTTCCCTACAACTCCATTTGTCGTACCCCCTTTGACGGCGTACTTTTAAGCCCACGACCAGCAGAGCGCTTTTATATCACCGACACCACATTTCGTGACGGGCAACAAGCTCGCCCACCCTATTCTGTACGGCAAATAGCAAAAATATTTGATTTATTACACAAGCTCGGCGGTAAAAGCGGCCTTATTCAAGCGTCAGAATTTTTTATCTATTCTGCCAAAGACAGAAAGGCCATTGAAGTGTGCCGCTCTCGCGGTTATCGTTTCCCCCGCATCACAGCATGGATTCGCGCCCATAAAGACGATTTGCAACTGGCCAGAGATATGGAATTTGACGAAGTGGGCATGCTCACCAGTGTTTCCGACTACCACATTTTCATGAAACTTGGCAAAACCCGTCAAGAAGCCATGGATATGTACTTAGATATAGCCAGACAAGCTCTGGATTGGGGCATTATTCCGCGCTGTCATTTTGAAGACATTACCCGCGCCGACATGTACGGTTTTTGTTTACCGCTGGCCCAAAAACTCATGGAACTTGGAAAAGAAGCTTCCATGCCGGTAAAAATTCGCCTATGCGATACCATGGGCTACGGCGTGCCCTATGCTGGCGCCGCCTTACCACGCTCGGTGCAGCGCATTGTACGCGCCTTCATTGACGAGGCCCACGTTCCCGGCGAATACCTTGAGTGGCACGGTCATAATGATTTTCACAAAGTTTTAGTCAACGGTGTTTCCGCTTGGCTTTCAGGCTGTGGCGCCGTAAACAGTACGCTTTTTGGTTTTGGCGAACGCACCGGAAACACCCCGCTAGAAGCCCTTGTCATTGAATATATTTCCCTTACCGGAGATGATGCCGCCGCCAATACGCCTGTCATTAGCGAAATTGCAGAATATTTTGAAAAAGAACTCGATTATGCCATTCCCCATAACTACCCCTTTGTAGGGCGAGATTTTAACGCCACGTCTGCAGGGGTACACGTAGATGGTTTAGATAAATGTGAAGAAATATATAACATTTTCGATACACAACAAATCCTTTCACGCCCCATCCCCATTATCATTACCGATAAATCCGGGCGTGCAGGTGTAGCCTATTGGATTAACAATACTCTCAAGCTTGTGGGCGATGCCAAAATTAATAAGCGCCATCCTGCTGTGGGCTGCATTTACGACGACATTATGACCATCTACGAAAAAACAGGGCGTAATACCTCTTTTTCTCATGATGAGATGTTAGCCTTGGTACAATGCTATATGTCTGAACTCTTTGAGTCAGAATTTGCCGCCATGAAGCGTCTGGCCGGTAAACTTTCAGCACATTTATTACTCAAAATGGCTAAAGACGTTACCCTCCTAGAGAATATTGACAACACAGAGCAAAACCTGCTCACTTTTGTAAACAGCTACACGTTCATTCAATACATTTACCTTACAGATACGCAAGGAAAATTGCTCTGCTCTGCCAGCAATGATCCCGCCATAGACGATAGATACGCAAAACAACCCAAAGGGCACGATTTATCCGACAGAGAATGGTTCACCGAGCCTATGAAGTTGGGTAAATTACACATTATGGACGTATATCAATCCTTTTTCACAGGCAAACTTGTCATCACCGTTTCCTGTGCCATTACCAATGCCCAAGACGCCATAAACGGTATTATTGGTGCCGATATTCAGCTAGAAGAACTGCTTAAACGTGCAAAAATGCTTAAAGCAGAAAACCAAAACCCCGACGAAGAATATA
>CAYJHX010000258.1:0-3445 GCA_964369395.1 uncultured Desulfovibrionaceae bacterium | reverse complement strand
AAAAGCTTTACAGTACGCCAAAGTTTTTGGCTTTCTTTGTTTTGCTCTTGAAGAAGAGGGGGAGCAGTAGGAAAACAAAAAGCCATAAGAGTGTTATGATTAGAAGCTTTTAGACGGTGATGTTAAGACTGAGTAGAAGTTCGTCCACATAGAGCATCATATGCTGCCGCAAAGAAGCATCGGCATAGCCTACGCAGTTACAATGCAGCGCGTTTTGGGCACGTACCAAAAACTCTAAGATTACGGCGTTTCCTTCTACTTCTAGGGCCAATACATGAGGGCCGCATTGTTTGCTGTGCTCTTCTTGAAGGGGGGTACGCATGGCGGCCGGAACGGGCAGCCAGTACAGGCCTTGCACAGTACCTTGCATGCCCATGGCGCTTAAGTGTTCACAGAGGTTTTGGCTTTGTTCTTGGCTTAGGCCGTCAATAACATACGATCGCATAGGCACCCATTATAAAGGTTTGAGTTTTTTATTGTCAGAATTGTTGTGGTTTTCATTATCCAAATCAAAAATGCGCCGTACCATATGAATACGCGGGGTGGCGCCTTCTTCGCTCATGGTGCCTTTTTTCAAAAAAGCGAGGGGGGCATGATTGAGCTTTCGCACAAGGGCCGCCGTCATGTTTTCTAGGGCTAAAACCAATTTGGGATCTTGGTTGCCTAGACGTTTTAAGGTGCGTTGCAACTCTTCTTGAGCAAGAGCCTCTCCGCGCTGAATAATATCTATGATGGTGGGTTGCACATCAAGGCTTTTGAGCCAGCGCTCAAAAAGCATAACTTCTTCTTCCACAATATTCATGGCTTTGAGGGCTTCGTCGCGGCGTCCGGCTAAATTTTCTTCTACCACTTCCTTAAGGTCGTCAATATCGTATAGATAGACATTTTCAAGGCCGTTCACATCGGGGTCGATATCGCGGGGAACAGCAATGTCAATGAAGAACATGGGTTTATATTTACGTTTTTTAAGAATTTTTTCTAAATCTTTAGCGCGCAAAATAGCTTCGGTGGCGCCGGTAGAAGTAATGATAATGTCCACATCTACCAAGTGCTCCACCAAAAACTCAAAGGGGATGACGGTACCGTTAAACTGCTTGGCGAGCTCTTGCCCGCGCTCGTAGGTGCGGTTAGCCACCGAAATATGCTCAATGCCCGCTTGCAAAAGGTGCGTAGCGGCCAGTTCGGCCATTTCTCCAGCACCAATGAGCAAGGCTTTTTGTTCATTTAAATTGCCAAAAATACGTTTAGCCAGCTCGACGGCCGCATAAGATATGGATACAGCGCTGGAAGCAATGGCTGTTTCGGTGCGCACTCGTTTGGCTACGGTGAAGGATTTATGCAAAAGACGATTAACAATGGTGCCTGCGCTATGGCTTTCTACTGATTTACGGTAGGCCTCTTTGAGTTGCCCTAAAATTTGTGGTTCGCCCACCACCATAGAATCAAGGCTGGCACCTACAGTAAATAAATGGCGTATGGCTTCTTCATTTTTATAGGCATAGACATAGGGGCGCAACTCTTCTGCATTGCGGCCACAAGCCGTGGCCCATTGTTGCAACACTTGTCCTATAATAACAGGTTCGCATAAAATAGTGTGCGAAACATGCGAGCTTGTGCACGCACATTCTTTTTCGCAAACAAGTATTTCTACGCGATTGCAGGTGGATAGTATAAGCGCTTCACGTATGGCTCCTTGGCATGCTACTGCCCAATCTTGTGCGGAACAATGGGAACTGAGGGCAAAGCGCTCGCGAATTTCTACAGGTGCCGTTTTATGGTTAAGACCAATGATATATATATTTCGATTCATGACGATTGTTACATAAAGGAGTGATGAGTATTCATGAAACTGTTAACGATGAGCATGGAAAAAAGGCACAGCCCAAAAAGCCATACTGTCAGCATGGCCGGACGACGACCGCCTCTGCCTTGTACAGTACGCATATAAAAAAGCCAAGCAAAAAGTCCCCAGATAAAGAAAGAGATAATTTCTTTGGGGTCTCCGCTAATGGCTTTGCCCCAAGTAGAACCAGCCCAAATAACACCGGAAACAATGCCTACGGTAAACAGTGGAAAGCCTACCATAACAGCAAAGGCGTTGATTTTATCCAAAATGCCCAAGGCCGGAAAATCTTTTTGAAAGCCTGTAAGGGGGGCCTTGGTTTTAATTTTTTTCTCTGTATATATGAACATAAGGCTGGTGGCAAAGGCCAAGGTCATAAGAGCAAAACTCAAATATATGGCTCCAATATGCAAGGCATAAAAGGGGCCGCTTAACGTAGTGGGGAGGGCCACTTGATTTTCTGTTAGGCGCAAAGAATAGAGAAAAAGTATAAGGGTAAAAGGCGCAATAAGAATGGTGGGGGTAGTGTGTTTTGTTTTCCAATGCCCCCAAAAGCCGCAAATGAGCATAAACCATGCTAAAATTTGTAAATATTCCCCTTTGCTTAAAGAACCAGGGGTTTGCGCATGCCCTAAGGCCATGGCATAGCTTTGCATAAGAAAGCCGGCCACGGCAAAAACAGAGGCCACAACACGAAGCCGATGTTGGCGTAAAACAAGGCCTAAAATACCGCTGATGGTAGTAACGCCATACAGTATTGCTACACAAAGTATACTGTTATCAATGGATATGGGGGCTATCATAAGGATATTCTCCACAAAATAGGTTTAGCGGGCTGTTGAAAAGGGGAGTGGGTATTTTCAAACATAATTCCTTGTAAGCGCGCTTTTTAACAGTCTGTTAATTCGTTTATGGCTGCGTGCAAAGCGGGCGGCAAGAGCTGGTGTAAAAGAGCTTGGGCTTCTTCTTTCCTTTCTTGTGCTAAATAGTCACGCAAAGGCGAATGCACAAGGGCACGAAAAAGAGCCGTATTATCCTTAGTATCTTGCCCAAGAGCCAATACCATGGGGCGCAGTTTTCCTAAAAAAGCCGTCATGGGTGCGTGGGGCTTAAGCCATGCCTCTAGTTCTTGTCGCAATACTCTTGACCATGCAGGGCTGGCTCCTTCGGTGCATAATGCCGCCATAAGGGCGCAGTCTGTGCTTTTTTCTTTTACTTGAGCAAGGGCCGGCACAATGCAATTGCCTTTGCGCGGCGCGTCCACGCAATTACACAAAATACGACGCTGGGCACATAAAGCCGCAATGTGGGCGTTTATCTCTTTTTGCCCTGTGCACGCAAAAACAAGCATTTTACCTTCAAGGTCTTGTTCTGTAAAGGGGCGTGTTTCTAGCTGTAGCTGGGCATAGTCTTGCAAGCTTTCCCAAGACGCTCCTGCCTCTTTGGTATCAAGCACCAGCACGCTATAGGCCTGAGCTTCTAGCAAACTTTTGGCCTTGCGCAGGCCCACATCGCCGCCGCCCACAATTAGGCAAGCGCTTTGGCGTATATCTAAAAAAAGCGGATAGTACATACTTTTTGTGTAAAGGAAAAAGGGTTCTT
>CAYJHX010000257.1:0-3474 GCA_964369395.1 uncultured Desulfovibrionaceae bacterium | reverse complement strand
CTGGCCACATAGCGTCCGGCGCGTTCCATAAATTGAGCCCAAGTGAAGTTTTCAATGTAGGCGGAGCATTCTTGCACGTTTTTTCCGTCAAAATAAGACCAGCGCACGCGTATGGTGATGCTTTGTTCTCTATTTTGATGCATGGCGGCAGAAAATTCTTCTTTGGCCCGACGGCACGCCACCCAATGTACATAATAGGTATTGTTTTGCTTGCGTAATTGTTGCTCAAGATCGCGGTTATGCTCGAGTAAAATTTGATAGAAGAGGTCATCAAAGAGTCGCCCCCCATAGAGCATGTCGCCATAGCGACCTACCACATCTGCACGGCGTAAGTAGGCAAAGTCGCACGTGCCGCCCCCAAAATCCACGGTAAGCACACCTTTGGCGGCTACAGAGGGAGGCAGGGCACCGCTGGCAATATAGTGCAAGAGAGCGCCCATGGGCTCGCGCAAAAATTGGGCATTGTGCCAGCCTGTATCGTGCAGGCATTGGCGTAAGACTTGTTGATAGTGATTTTCTGCTTGAGAGGGCACACCCACCAGCATGCGCCCCGAGTCGCGTGATGCTTGAGACTCTTGCGACGGTTTTGCTGTGCGTGTCGCTTTTTCAAGCTGTTCTTTAGACGCTACATCCGTTTCTTTATGAGTATCTGTCTCTTTTTTTATATCTGAAGAAGACAGTGCTGCTGTATGTGCGTCCTCTTCTAAAGGATTGTTGGGCACATTTTGTCGTAAGAGACGCAAAAAATCCAGCATGCATTGCTTGGCAGCATCGTTAACAGCCACATCGGGTTTAAATTGACTGCGCAAAGAGTAATGTTTGCGTTCTTCTTCACCAGCTTCGCCAAATTCGTATTCGGCGGCGGCGCCTATTAAAAAAGGCTCGTCATCTTTATAGAGCACAAGGGTAGGAATGGCTCCACCCAGAGCAGGATTATGCCATTGTTCGGGCTTAATAACGGTAACCTTGCCATCATTGACATCGGTATTACAAGCTGCAATGCAAGTATTGCTTGTGCCTAAATCCATGGCCATGACACGAATTTTCTTGTGCATATTATTTCCTTATCTTGCGTACTGTTCCCTTGCGGATTAAGAGACCCTGCTCCAAGATGGGCGGCTCGTCCACATAGCAGGCATCGCCAAAAGTAATATGTCCAAGGGGGGTGTAGCGATCGGTCATTTCTTCTGACCAAAGCAGTTTGCCTTGTTCTCGTGTTACTTCAATACCTAAACGGCGTAGGCGTTCTTCTAGCCATTGCTGGCGTGCTTCGGGCAATTCGCCGGCAAGGGAGTAAAGTTCACTGCCCACTTTTTTCCAGGCATCCTTGCTGGGGTCGTTTTTGAGACGAATATTTTCAAAGAGCAAGGGGCCAATGCGGCTAGCGCCAGCCCACCATTGATACACAGCCATGGAGAGCTTATCTTCAAAGTCGTCATGGTCAAAATACAGCGGTCTTTTGAGGAAGAGAGCAAAAAGGAAAGTGTAGAGCAAGATGCCATACGTATTGCTAAAAAAGGGCAAGGCTTGACCGGTATTTAAGAAATGTCCAAACATTTGTAACATATGTAAAGGGCCTAATTGACCATGAAACACATCACGCGCCAAGGCTAGTACCAATGCGCCAAACCATACCCAAGAGGCTAGGCGTGTAAAGGGTTTCCAGCGATAGCGATTGCCAAAAATGCGTATGCTATCGCAACTCATGGCTTTAATAAAATACTCTGCCAACCATAGGGAACCCATAACCCCCAGCAATCCAAAAATAATGGTGAGGCTAGTGCTTTGGGTGCTTTGCGAGAAATTTTCTGTACCTTGCATAAAGACAGCATCGAAAAGACCCACAGAAAGCAATGCTTGCCCTATGGCAAAGCCCATGACCAGTCCTAAAATAGCCAGTAGAGCCGAGCGCCATGCAGAAAAACGTGTGGTTTTGCGTACAGGGGGCATCCACAAAGGCGGAAGCATATCACGCCATAAGTCTTCTTGGGTAAGGCTTAGGTCTTGGTGTTCGGTGTCATGGTTATGCTCTTCCAGCACAAGGCTGTCTTGCATGAGTTGGCGTATAAGCCTTTGTCGGGTATCAAAAATACGTCCTTGCAGCACTCTTTCGTCGGGGGTGCTGGGGATATTTCTGGTGGCATCTTGAATAATCAAATCTACATTGGTGGGGGCCATGACCACTTTGGGGGCAGGGGCAATTTCTATTTCTACTTCGGGTAGGGGAGTTATATCTTTAGTTTTTGGCATAGGGTTTTCCTCAAACGCGTCTGACGACGCAGATTGCCCTTTTTTAGTGAGCTGTTTTTTAGCAACCAATCACCACTTCTTCGGGGTAAATGGCTTCCATGGAGGCTTTAAATTGGGCAAAGGTACCGGATTCAATGGCCACACGAGCGCGGCGCACCGTATCTAAAAAATATGTTAAGTTATGCAAAGAGTTTAATCTGTAGGCCAAAAGTTCGTGACTTACATAAAGATGCCGTAAATAGGCACGACTAAAAGTACGGCAAGTATAACAAGAACAGGCAGGATCAAGAGTGCTGTCGTCTTCGGCAAATTCTTTGCGTTTAATATTTATTTTGCCAAGAGAGGTGTACAAAGTGCCATTGCGCGCATTGCGTGTGGGCAGTACACAATCAAACATATCAATGCCAGCGGCAATGCCATTAACAATATCTAAAGGAGTGCCCACACCCATAAGGTACCGGGCTTTATCTCTAGGTAATAGCGGTGCCGTGTAATACAGAAAATCCATGAGGATTTCTTTGCTTTCTCCCACGGAAAGGCCGCCTATGGCAAAACCGTCAAAATCAAGACCGCACAACTCTTCCACAGAGCGCTTGCGCAAATCTTTAAAAAAGCCGCCTTGGGTAATGGCAAAAAGTAAGTTGTGGGCTGTGCCGGTAGGGTAAGCTTCGCGGGCGCGTTTGGCCCAGCGTGTGGTCAAGGCCAAAGACTTTTCGGTATAGGCATAATCACTGCCATAGGCTACGCATTCATCCAATACCATCATAATGTCAGAGTTTAGATTGCGCTGAATCTTAATAACATTTTCTGGGGTGAAGAAATGCTTGGATCCGTCAATATGCGAACGAAACTCCACGCCTTCTTCGCTGATTTTGCGTAAGTCGTTGAGGCTAAAAACCTGAAAACCACCACTGTCGGTAAGAATGGGCTTGTCCCAAGCATTAAAACCGTGCAAACCGCCACGGCGTGCCACCAAATCATCGCCGGGGCGTAAGTAAAGATGATAGGTGTTGCCTAAGATTATTTCGGCCTGCATGGCATGCAAATCGTCGGGGGCAATGGCTTTTACCGATCCCACCGTACCCACGGGCATAAAGATGGGGGTGTTGATGTTGCCGTGGGCAGTACGTAAGATTCCTGTGCGGGCATTACCGTCTTGAGCTTTGAGTGTAAATATATTTTCCATACTGGACACTATAAGGGTATTGAGGAACATACGCAAGG
>CAYJHX010000256.1:0-3478 GCA_964369395.1 uncultured Desulfovibrionaceae bacterium | reverse complement strand
AAAAGTGGTTGACATGTTTCATGTCAAATGCTAGAAAAAAGAAACTTTTGTTTCAGGGGAGAGGCTTTCCTTGAAAGGCGAAGTGTTGGCAGTATGAATTATGGATAACCTATAACAGTTACGGTATATGACCGTATTTCACGCGAAAGCTTTGTTGTTGGTATTTTCCGGAAAATACCAAAGCTTGAGGGTGTGAGGAGCAGGCGAGTTTCCACATTACCCCCCTACTAGGGTGAAATTGTGGCTTATGGAGTTTTTTTATGGCTTTCTAAAGGAGGTCTTTAGATGTTCGGTCCTTATGAGATGTTGATGGATTTTGCGCTTATGTCCATGCTATTGATCGTGGCACATATACTGCGCTCAAAGATTAAACTATTCCAGTATATATACATGCCGTCGGCATTGATAGCTGGCTTTATCGCGTTATTTGGTGGGTATCAATTCCTTGATCTTATCCCCTTTACTATGCGAGAGAGCGGCACACCGTTCATGACTTCCTATCCGTATCTTTTGGTGGTGGTGCTTTTTGCCACTTTATTCCTCGGAAAGCAAAAGAGTAAGGAGAAAGTGACCTTTAAAAAGCTTGTACACGAAACAGGTGATACCTTCTTTTACAATTTAGCTTCTGAAACCGGACAATTTGCCATGGCTTTGCTCTTTGGGCTTTTTGTCTTGGCTCCACTCTTTCCTGAATTGCATAAAGGTTTTGCGCTCATGTGGCCTGCCGGCTTTGTGGGCGGACATGGATATGCCACTGCCATAGGTAAAACCATGCAGAACTATGGCTGGGATGAAGCCCTTACTGTGGGCTATACCTCTGCTACCATTGGTCTTTTGGCTGGTGTTATTGGCGGTATGATTCTTATTAACATTGCCACCCGTCGCGGTTGGACCCGTCTTGTAAAAGATATCAAACAATTGCCTCAAAGCATGCTCACAGGTTTTGTGCCTAAAGAAGAGCGCGTTTCCATGGGTAAAGAAACCGTGAACCCCATCGCTCTTGACCCGTTCACTTGGCACTGGGCGCTGGTTATGGCTGCCTTTGGTATAGCCTTCTACTTATACGATTTTATTAAGAGTCAATTGCCAGGTAGTTACGAGATTCCCATGTTTTGTATGTCCATGCTGGTAGGCTTTGCTATGCAAAAAGGTTTTGACGCCTGCAACATGGGCACCTTTATTGATAAACATGTCATGAACCGTATAGGCTCTTGGACTACAGATTACTTGGTAGCTTTTGGTGTTGCTAGCATCAAGATTTCTGTGGTGGTGCAATATGCCATGCCTATGACGCTCTTGTTCTCTTTCGGCATTTTCTATTGCGTGTCCATTCTCTTTCTCTTTGGAAGAAAGATTTTCCACAACTTCTGGTTTGAGCGCAGTATCTTTGTGTACGGCTGGAACACTGGTGTTGTGGCCATGGGTGTTACCTTACTGCGCATTGTGGACCCTGCCTTTAAGACGGGTACCTTAGAAGAGTACGGCATGGCTTATGTTCCTATTTCTATTATTGAAATTGCTATAGTAACCATTGTGCCTACCTTGGTAGTCAGCAACATTATTTTGGCACCAGCGCTGGTTTTACTTGGCATAACCATAGCTTGCCTTCTTGCCTCTCGTTTTATTGTGGGGTGGTTCAAGACCCCCGGTGACCAATTGCGCGAAGGCGAAGCAGAAATTATTGCTGAATTCCAAGAAGAAATGAAAAATGCCGGTGAAAAGGCCTAAGGAAAAATATATGACTGATTTTGCTTCAATGACGGAAATGGTGCTGTGTGCTTGTATCATCATGGTAAGCATGTACGGATGGGGCAAAATGCGTACATATATGGCTTTGCGCGAATTAAAGCAGGTAGAAAAACTTTTGCACGCGCACAAGCCCATCGAAGCTGTTAAAAAGCTGGAAGGGCTCAAGCTAGATTTAGAAGAAAATGTGCATTATTGGTATGTGTTGGGCCTGTCTTTTGCACAAATGGGCAGTACCGAACACGCAAAAAACGCTTTCATTAAAGTATTAGAATATGAAAATGATTATTTAGACACACACCATATTCTACACACTTTAACGGAATATACAGAAGGTTTGGCCGCCTAAATGTATTACGAGGTCTCTGCGCAAGGAAAAAAGCCTAGATTGCGCGTCGCTCTGATGCTGCCATAACAGGTATTCCAACAAATGCCATGGCAATCAAAGCGAAGCAATCCATGCAGTTTAGAAGTTTTTAGGATTGTGTAGGGTGCTTATTACGCATGTAGACGCTTGGTGAAAAAGTAAATTTCAACAAAACAACAACAAAATGGAGAAAGTATTATGTCTGGTTCTGGAGTAAAAGTACGTTTATTGTCTGAAGATGATATGATTAAAGCTGGTGTTCTTGACATGCAACTCAGCATGGATATCTGCGAAGACGTCTTCAAACTTATGGCAAATAACGACTACATCATGGGCGGCCCTCAAGGGCACGAGCATGGCCAAATGCTCTTTTTCCCTGATGAAGCCA
This sequence comes from uncultured Desulfovibrionaceae bacterium, assembly GCA_964369395.1. Classification (GTDB taxonomy): domain Bacteria; phylum Desulfobacterota; class Desulfovibrionia; order Desulfovibrionales; family Desulfovibrionaceae; genus CAYJAD01. The sequence goes on along the minus strand of CAYJHX010000256.1, from coordinate 977 downwards.
AAGCTCCTGGCATGCCTACCACCGGCCCTGACCGTCGCTTCATGGCCATGTGCTGCTATGTAGGTGGTGACTATAAGGTATGCGGTATGAAATGGTACGGCTCCAATGTACAAAATGCACAACGCGGCCTTCCCCGTTCCGTACTTACCCTTACTTTGAACGAAGCCGAATCTGGCTTGCCTTATGCTATTATGCAAGCTAACTTGCTCAACGGTACCCGTACCGGTGCTGTGCCTGCTGTTGCTGCCAAGTATATGGCTAAAAAAGGTTCTAAAATTCATGGCCTTATCGGTTGCGGCGTTATCAGTGGCGCAAACTTAAAGTCCATGCAGTTGGGCGTGCCTACCCTTGATGAAATACATGTATATGATATTTCCAAAGAAAGAGCAGATGTTTGGGTTGCTAAGCAACAAGAAACTTATCCAAACCTCAAGTTTGTTATTGCTGACTCCATTGAAGCTGTTGTGCGTCAAGCCGACATTCTCACCATTGCCACCTCTGGTAAAGTGTTCCCCCGTATTGAAACAGACTGGTTAAAGCCCGGTTGTTTCTTCAACATGGTGTCCGCTGTGGATATGGATTCTGACTCTCTCAATAAACACACCGTTGTTGCCGACTGCTGGAGAATGCACGAAGCTCTTATGCACGACGGCCTTGAAACTGGCAAAGGCGTTGAAGCCATAGGCATTATTTCGCCTGCCCTGAACGTTCTTAAAGCTGTAGACAACAAAGAATGGGACCCTGCCAATGTGGTAGAATTTGTGGATGTTGTTTCCGGTAAAGTTCCTGCCCGTAAGAGCGATGATGAAGTGATATTCTTCCTCACCACCGGTGTACAAATCACTGAAACCGCTGTGGGCTATGTACTGTACCAAGAAGCCGTAAAACAAGGCCTTGGCGCAGAGTTCAGCTTCTTTGAGCAAGCTCACTGGCGTTAATTTGTGGATTCTGGCCCACTGCTGCAAAGCGGTGGGCTT
>CAYJHX010000255.1:0-3483 GCA_964369395.1 uncultured Desulfovibrionaceae bacterium | reverse complement strand
TGCGAAAGCTGAGAGGTGCCAAAGAACTCTTTCAATACTGCAGCCACAGGCTTAGGATTGATAAGGTCGTGCGGCATAAGCGTAGCCACTTCTTGCAAGCTCATGCGCTCTTTAATGGCGCGTTCCATACGTACAAGACCAATGCGGTATTGGTTTTCCACCAATTCGCCCACAAGGCGCACACGACGATTGCCCAAGTGGTCAATATCGTCGGCGGGGCCGTGGCTGTCTTTTAAGCTTACGAGCACCTTAATGGCAGTAAGGATATCTTCATCAGTAAGGGTGCGTAATTCAAAGCCAGAATCAAGGCCGAGGCGTTGGTTAAGCTTGTACCGTCCCACTGGGGAAAGATCATAGTAATCGCCGCTACGGAAAATATTATCAAAGAAAGAAGCGGCAATTTCTGGCGTAGGCGGAGAAGAAGGACGCAAGCGACGATAGATTTCTTCTTGCGCTTTTTCCATATCAGGAATGCGATCCATGACCAAAGTATCACGAATAGAAGAAGAGGCGTCGCTACCCTTAGTATGCAACACAGGAATGCGATTGATGCCGGCATCGCGCAAACGATCAAGTACACCACCAGTAATTTCTTCGGCAGCTTCTACCATCACTTCGCCCGTTTCGGGGTCAGCGATGTCTTGCGCAAGGAATAAACCTTCTAAGGTCTGCGGAGCCACTTCAATGGTCTCTACGCCGGCTTCGCAAAGTTGACGCCACGCACGTTTGGTAATGGGCTTGCCTTCTTTAGCAACCACAGTACCGTCTGGCAAAGCGATATCTACATAGGCATTGTCTTTGCGGAAAAGATTTTTTTCCACTTCCCATAATACTTTACCATTTTCTACACGATAAATTTCTGTTTGGTAGAAATATTGCAAAATATCTGCATTGTTCATGCCCATGGCTTTGAACAAAATAGTGGCAGGCATTTTACGGCGACGGTCAATACGCACATAGAGAATATCTTTATGGTCAAAGTCAAAGTCTAACCACGACCCGCGCATAGGAATCACGCGACAAGAATACAGCACCTTACGGCTAGTGTGGGTTTTACCGCCGTCGTGCTCAAAGATAATCCCGGGAGAACGCTGCAATTGGTTCACAATAACGCGTTCTGTACCATTGATGATAAACGTGCCCTTTTCTGTCATCAGGGGCAAGGTGCCAAAATAAATATCTTGTTCCTTAATATCACGTATGGTGCGATTGCCGGATTCTTCGTCTACATCATACACCACAAGGCGCATTTTTATGCGTATGGGGGCTTCGTACGTCAAGCCTTTTGCTATACACTCAGACTGATCGTACTTGGGCTCTTGAATAGTGTAGTCCACAAAATCAAGACTGGCCGTACGGTTAAAATCCTCAATTGGAAATACAGTACGGAAAACCCCTTCTAAACCTTCATGAGGGCTGCGAACTTCGGCGCCTTCTTGAAGAAACTTACGATATGAATCTATCTGGAGATTCAACAAATGCGGAATGGGAAGTGTGACTTTGATCTTGCCAAACTGTTTGGTGATCTGACCCATCGGGTACCTCAAATATCTAACGTTTTTCCGCTGCGCAGCGGGTGGTATGGAGATTGCCAAAAAAGGACAATAACACTACAATAACGCCATAAGGCGACAAAAAGCCTGTCCCCTTTCTTGATAAGGCAAAGGGGGTAGTTTTTGTCGCTTATTTTTTTCGTCAATAATTACAGAGAAATGCGCTACTTTTCAGAAAGCACCATCCTTTATGTGCAATGTGTTGAGAGGGGCATACTAAGGAAAAAAGCCCATTTTGGCAAGCTTTTTTTTGAATTTTTTATTATACACCAAAGCACACAACTTCACAAGTATTGACAAACAGATTTCTTGCAAAATTTTTGTGTCATTTTGTTTCCATTTTTTTACTGCGTAACAGTTCCCCCCAACACAATACCTGCAATATTGAAGTGTAGGCGGTGCGCAAAAACACATCTTCCTACGCATTTTAAATAAGTTTGCTTGCCCCAAATACCGCTTTGCATTTTACCAAGCTTTTTGTTTCCAAAAATCTGGGGTAAGAAGAATAAGAATGGCATAAATTTCTAGCCGACCAAGCAGCATAGCAGCGCTAAGCACCCATTTACCAAAGGCCGGAATATGTGCAAAATTATTTACAGGGCCTACAGTACCAAGCCCCGGCCCTACATTAGACAAACACGCTAAACTTGCCGTAAAAGCCGTTTCCATATCTAATTTGCACAAAAGTAATAATAGTGTGCATAAAATTAATAATCCTGATAACAAAAGAAAGTACGCCACCACCGACGCAATAATTGTCGTGGATAAATTTTTCCCGTCCATTTTAAAAGGGCGTACCAATCGCGGGTGTAAAAAACGAAAATTTTCCAACGCCGCAAAACGCGTTAAAATATATAAGCGGAGCATTTTAAGCCCCCCTGCTGTAGAGCCGGCGCAGCCCCCTGCTAACGTTAAAATCAATAAAATACCCAAAGCAAAAGGCGGCCATAGCGCATAGTTTTCGCTGGCAAATCCCGTGGTGGTGCACACGGAAACAACTTGAAAAGTCACGGTTCGTAGTAGGCTTTCCAATTCTTGCAAACTTTGCACAGGCACAGAGTGCTGCCCCCAAAGTACTATACTAATAACAAATACGCTAAAACCTAAAGCATACAAATACGTTCGACATTCGGCGTTTTTAAAGAAACATCGCCAATCGCCACGCAAAAACCGTAAATGAAGTGTAAAGTTAATACCGGCAATGCACATAAAGAAAATAATAGTCCACTGGATAAAAGGGCTTGGAAAGGCTGCTAAAGAGGCATTGCGCGTGGAAAACCCCCCGGTGGCCACAGTGGCAAAACTATGGTTGATAGCATCAAACCAGCCCATACCTCCCACATAAAGCAACAAGGTAAGTATAATCGTCATGGCCACGTATATTTTCCACATAAGGCTGGCAGTATCGCGCAATCTTGGCGTAAGTCTATCGGGCATATGTCCAGACACTTCAGCCTTATACAGTTGCATGCCCCCTACCCCAAGCAAAGAAAACAAAGCTAAAGAAAGTACCACAATGCCCATACCGCCCAGCCAATGAGTCAAAGAGCGCCAAAGCAACAATGATGGGGGCATAACTTCCACATCGGGAAGAATGCTAGCCCCGGTGGTGGTGAAGCCCGAAACACTTTCAAAAAAAGCGTCGGTGAAGCTGAGATCCCCTGCAAAAATAAAAGGAAACGTCCCCACTATACTGGTGGCAATCCAACATAAACCTACAGCAGCAAAGGCTTTTTGTTGATTAAAGCCTGCTTTCATCTTCCAATAAGCCGGCAAACACAGCAACGCGCATACTAAAGTAGCCGCAATGGCCATAAGCAAACCTTGCTCTGCACCATCGCCATAGCCATAGGACACAGCAAGCAAACTTGCCATGCTCAGCGCCATACACAATAAAAGTAAGCCAATGATAAATATGATATTTGCCATA
>CAYJHX010000254.1:0-3536 GCA_964369395.1 uncultured Desulfovibrionaceae bacterium | reverse complement strand
TGTCGCATGCTTTGCGCAAACTTACGGGTACCATTCACAAATCACGTACTTCTGTGATCTTTATCAACCAAATTCGTATGAAAATTGGCGTTACTGGCTACGGCAGCCCCGAAACCACTACTGGTGGTAATGCCCTAAAATTCTATTCTTCCGTGCGTCTTGATATTCGCCGTATCCAAACGCTTAAAGATAAAGACGAAGCTTTTGGTTCCAAAACACGTGTGAAGGTGACCAAAAATAAAGTGGCACCCCCTTTCCGTGAAGCCGTTTTTGATATTATCTACGGACAAGGCATTTCCCGCGCTGGCGAATTGCTCGACCTTGGCATTGAAGCCAAAGTGGTGGAACAAAGCGGATCTTGGTTTGCTTTTGGCCCCGAAAAATTGGGGCAAGGTCGCGAAAAAGTGCGTGCCCTACTTGATGAAAACTTGGAACTGCGCCAAGCCATCGAAGATAAGGTTATGGAGCATCTTGGCCTGCAAACCAAGGAATTTGTCCCCGTAGCCGAAGATATGACCGATATTTTAGACAACTTTGAGGAGTAAAGAAATACCATGCTTACCGCCAATGAAATTCGCCGCCGTTTTTTGAAATATTTTCAAGAATTTCAGCACGAAGTTGTCCCCTCTTCACCCCTTATTCCGCGCAATGATGCCACCTTGCTTTTTGCCAATTCCGGCATGGTGCAATTTAAGGGGCTCTTTTTAGGAGAAGAAAAACGCGCCTACAAACGCGCCACCACAGCCCAAAAATGCTTACGCGTTTCCGGCAAGCATAATGACTTAGAAAATGTGGGCCGCACCTCACGCCACCACACATTCTTTGAAATGCTGGGCAATTTTTCTTTCGGCGATTATTTTAAAGAAGACGCCATCCGCTTTGCTTGGAACTTTGTTACCCAAGAATTAGGTCTTGATAAAGCCAAGCTCTACGCCACCGTCTATAAAGATGACGACGATGCCCACGCCCTCTGGCAAAAAGTGGCTGGCCTTAGCCCCGACCGCATTTTCCGTTTGGGAGAAAAAGACAATTTTTGGAGCATGGGCGATACCGGCCCTTGCGGCCCTTGCTCAGAAATCTTCATTGACCAAGGTGCCGACCGCGCCTGTGGTCCCAATTGCGGCATAGGCCAATGCGATTGCGATCGTTTCTTGGAAATTTGGAATCTTGTTTTCATGCAATACGAACAAGCCGCCGATGGCACCCGTACCGCCCTTCCCCACCCTTCCATTGATACGGGCATGGGACTAGAGCGCGTGTCTGCTGTTTGCCAAGGCAAGTTCTCTAACTTTGACTGCGATCTTTTCCAAGATATCATTCAATTTGCCGCCAGCCTTGCCGGCGTAAGCTATTCTTTCAGCGATCCCGATACCAACGATGTAGACACAGCCTTGCGCGTCATTGCCGACCATAGCCGCGCCGCCGCCTTCCTCATTGCCGACGGCACCTTGCCTTCCAATGAAGGACGTGGCTATGTCTTACGTCGCCTCTTACGTCGCGCTTTACGTTTTGGTACTCTTATGGGGTTAAGCGAGCCTTTCTTGCATAAAACTGCTCACAAAGTGGCCGAGCTCATGGGCGAAGATTACCCTGAGCTAAAAGCTTCTGCCGCCTTCATTGACCGTGTAGTACGCGAAGAAGAAGAACGTTTTTCCTTAACTTTGGAAAAAGGCTTACATCTTTTAGAAGAAGAATTACAACGCCTGTGTGATTGTAAAGAAAATCGCGTCCCCGGTGATTTGTGCTTTAAATTGTACGATACCTATGGTTTCCCCTTAGATATCGTCAACGATATTGCCGAAAAACGTCAATTCACCATCGACGAAGCTGGTTTTAATACCTGCATGGCCGAGCAAAAAGCCCGCGCCCGTGCCGCACAAAAAAATGCCGGACTTTTAGGCGCTCAAGGGCAAGACAGCAATGCCGTGTTTGCCCCCTTACACGACGAAGGCCTGCACAGCGAATTTGTGGGCTATACAGAATTGTGCACCACCTCACGCATTGTAGCCTTGCTCGACAAAGAAGGCATCAGCACCGAAAAACTAGATGCCGGACAAAGCGGCTTTGTTATCACCGGACGCACTCCCTTCTACGGCGCTTCTGGTGGGCAATTGGGCGACCTTGGCACCATCACAGCCCTTGGCGAGCCCTTAGCCAAAGCTCATGTCACCGATACCTTAAAGCCCTTTAACGACCTTACCGTACATGTGGTTACTGTAGAAGAAGGCTCTCTTGTGCTTGACCACGAAGTCACCTTATGCGTTACAGAAAATGATCGTCTTGCCTCGGCACGTAACCACACCTGTACGCACCTTTTGCACGCTTCTTTACGTCGCGTCCTTGGCGAACACGTACAACAAGCCGGTTCGCTGGTAGGCCCCGATCGCTTACGCTTTGACTTCACACACATTGCCGCGCTCACCCCCGAAGAATTGCAAGCTGTAGAACGCGACGTAAACCGCGCCATCTTGGCTGACTATCCCGTCATGGCCGAAATAAAAAGCCAAAAAGAAGCCCTTGAGGCTGGTGCCATGGCTTTGTTTGGCGAAAAATACGGCGATGAAGTGCGCGTGCTGACCATCGGTCATTGCACACAAGACTGCCCTGCCGAATCCATAGAACTGTGCGGGGGAACACACCTTGAGCGCACAGGCCAAGCAGGTTGTTTCACTCTTCTTTCCGAAGCAGGCATAGCCGCTGGTACGCGCCGCATTGAGGCCGCCACCGGATGGAATGCCCTTGCCCTCATGCAAGAGCAACGCGCTCAGCTGGCCGAACTTGGAACAAGCCTTAAATGCAAAACCCAAGATATTACCCCGCGCGTGGAAGCTTTGCAAAGCGAAGTAAAAAAGCTGCGCAAAGATTTAGAAAAACAAGCTCAGCAAGCCGCTTCTGGGCAAGGCAAAGACCTTATGAGCGCCTGTACCGATGTCAACGGCATCTCGGTACTTGGGGCACAGGTAGGGCAAATCAGCGTGAAGGCTTTGCGCGATCTCATGGATGATGTGCGCTCTAAACTGCCTTCTGGTGTGGCCTGTCTTGTAGGTACAGAACAAGTGGAAGACACCACCAAAGTGCATATGCTCATCTATGTTTCTAAAGATTTGCATGCCAAGTTCACGGCGCCAAGCCTTGTGAAAGAAATCGCCGGCCACATTGGCGGCTCTGGCGGCGGCAGACCCGACCTTGCCCAAGCCGGTGGCAGCAAACCTGAAGGCATAGAAGCCGCCTTGGCAGCGTTACAAGAAAGTATTAAGGGATAAACTCTCTATTTTGCGGGGGGAAAGAGGAGCTTTTGCTAGCGCCAAAAAGCCCCTCCTTCCCCCCGCCCCCCCATCCTCCCCAAAACGCGCTTTATGGCACTGGAAAGGAGGATAGAACAAAAACGATGTTAGACTGTTTAAGAAGTGTGAGAAACAAAAAGCAAGCCCCTAGAGCAAGCGAAATCGATCGCATTTTTTCAACAGCCGAATACGCCCGACACGGAGATATATAATGATAGGCATTTCAAAACTTTATTGCGGACAGGTGGAACC
>CAYJHX010000253.1:2082-3542 GCA_964369395.1 uncultured Desulfovibrionaceae bacterium | reverse complement strand
CGAGAAGCGCAGCGACGAAGCAATCCATGATTTTTTAATTGCGCAGAGGTCTCTATTTTTCTTGGAAGCATAGGACTCTTCTGGTCCATGCTAAAAGAAAAACCGAGCTTAACGAAGTAGATTACCCTTTTGGGACAGCCTGTTAGCGTTTGAAGAGGGCGGGAAGAGACATATACACCTGAGCGCCCCATGCATAGGCCGAGGGAGGGAGAAAAGAAAAAAGATAAAAGAGCCCAAATTTAAAGCTGAAAGAGTTTCTATTTTGCCGTAAAAGGCGTCGCGCCTTTTGCCCTTGCCCTATGCGCCAAAGGTGCAACGCTTCATGAAAAAGGGCTCTTCGTTCTAAAATATAGGTGATTTCAGGGTATTGTGTGTCAAAATGTGCATGCTTGTTGCGAAACTTTTCTAAAATGTTTTGTATTTCCTCATGCCAAAGGGCACCGTGGGTGTGGGTAATATTGTGAGTGTGCAAGCGTCGTCGGGTGAGTACTTGGGGTAAATAATCGCTTTGCCCTCTTATTTGCTTGCATTGCTTAGGGGGCTTTTTTTGTTCTGCAAGATAGGTCAAACGATACAATAGATCAGCATCGGAGCAGAGCATAAAGCGCGAGTCAAAATAGGGGAGTATTTCTTCGTGGGTAGGGGAAATTTGCTCTTCTTGAGCAAGATAGGTAAGGGCAGAGTGACGCAACATGACCGAAGAAAGCGCCATCCATTGTTTTTGGATGAGAGAAACAAAAGTAACCCCTTTTTCTGGTGAAGCAGCAGCAAAAAAACTCCCTAAGGTGCGCGTATCACAAAAATTTTCTGTATCAGTACAAAGTATGTCTATGTGAGGATGCTCTTGCATATGAGTCACTTGTAAAAAGAGTTTTTCAGCATGCCAGATGTCATCGCAATCTAAAAAAGCAATATATTCCCCTTGAGCGTGATGTAAGGCTCTGTTGCGAGCATCTCCAAGGGGAATGCGCTGTGCATGGCTGTAGCAAGTAATACGCGCATCTTGCTTAGCGGCGTTTTGCGCTATGTCCCAGCTTGCATCGTCGCTAGCGCTGTCAAAAAAAATGATTTCCCAATGCGTATAACTTTGGGCCACAACAGATTCTATGCTCTGTGCCAAAGTGGCCGCACTATTATAACAATTCATGATAATGGAAACCAGCGGGGCGTTTATTTGAAAGGAGGGAGAGGTAGAAGACATAGCGATATAACGAAGTTAGGTGAAGAATATATATTGTTTTTAGCGCGTTAACGAACTGTAGTATCTAGGAATGGCAAGTGTATCAAAAAATACATGACTGGAGTAAAAAACAAGTCTGACGAAACAGATTATCCTTTTTCAGTTTTCAGTTGCAAATTGCTCAAAAAGGGTGAGATGTGAGGAAGGCGAAGTTTTTTACGGAGGAAGTGTATCAAAAAATACATGACTGGAGTAAAAAACAAGTCTGACGAAACAGATT
>CAYJHX010000253.1:0-1982 GCA_964369395.1 uncultured Desulfovibrionaceae bacterium | reverse complement strand
AAGTGTATCAAAAAATACATGACTGGAGTAAAAAACAAGTCTGACGAAACAGATTATCCTTTTTCAGCAATTTGCCCTAGACGTGAATATCAACCCCCCCAGCCCATTTCCCCACAGGGGCAAGGGCAGTAGCCCAAGCTGCGCGTTCTGCTTGAATGCTGTACGCCGAGGAGGCGGCTTGCGCGCTCACTGTTGCGCCTGATGTAGCGCGCGATGTGGAAAAGAGCGATGCTGTTTCATTCACCTCTTTAGCGGTATGTACGGCCTGTGTCGAGGGAACAGCGCTAGAACTTGGGGTGAAAGCTTGATTATGTGCATTTTCTAAGTAGGTGGCAAAACCCACATTGCGGGCATATAAGGCCGCAACGCTCGCCATATCTGGTTGATTAACGTTGGGAATACGTCGTGTTTCTTCTTGGGTCGGGGCCGGATCGGTAGAGAAAGAACGCCCTTGTGCTTCGAATGCATCTTGAGATTTTTCGCTTTGCGCCTCAGCCTCCATAGTTGCGGCGGCAGCGGCCACACTATGGTCTTGTGCTGAAGGAGAACTAGGAGCCAAAGCGGCACTACGCACGGCGCGAGCTTTTTCAATGGTAGCTTCGGGGTCGCCGGGCACAGGGCTAGTATCTATAGAGACAGAGCCCCCCGTGGCGTATTGCTTTTTGTCAGGGCCGGTGGTGTAAGCATACTGAATACCCCCTTGCACATGCCCACCACCGCCAGCCACATGGGCTTGCTCGTGGGCACGCACCTCTGCATCACGCTGTTGTAGCTCTCGAACCTTTTGTTGGGCTTCGGGGCTTAGAGTCAGCGTGTCTTGCAGTTGGTGAGAAAAATTCGAAATTTGCCCAGAGGCTGAAGAGTTTTTACCTTGTTTGTTTTTGTTATCCTGTGAGGATACATCAACATTTATGGTAAAACCACCAGTATTGGGCGTGCTTTCTAAGGGGCTGATAAGTGATGCCATGACAATCCTTTTTGTTGTTGTCAGTAGTCTTTTCCTTCAACAAAATATATAAGACGAGCTTTGCCTTTTGTCTAGAGCGCGTTTATACAAAATGATTCTTTGTGCGATATCAAAGAAGATATATGCGCTTTGAGGAAATATACTCTTCAAGGCAACAATAGTCTTAGTTCCTATTTCTCAAGCCAGGCTTCCACTCTTTGGGTGTATTCTTCGGCAGGATACCTTGCCGTATCATACATACCTAGTGCATCTCTTTGGCGCGAAGCTTCCGAAAGTAGTACCGCTGCTGCTACGGATACATTAAAACTTTGAATCATGCCACGCATGGGAATGTAGACTTCACCGTCAATGTCTTGGGCCAGTTCAGGGGCGACACCGCTGTGTTCATTGCCCATGATGATGGCGGTGGGCTTGCTTAAATCCCATTCACGTAAGGGCTTTGCCGTAGGAGAGCAGGCCGTGGCAATAATTTGCATGCCTTTAGCCTTAAGAGCAGCAAAAAGTTCTTCCTTGGTAGAGTGACGCACAGACTCTACCCACTTGCGGGCAGAAGCCGAAGTTTTTTTGGCGAGCACAGGGAAAGGGGTGTCTGTATAATAAAGGTGTACTTCTGGCACGCCAAAAGCATCACAAGAGCGATAAATGGCGGAAACATTATGTGGATCATGAATATTCGCCAATACTAGGGTCAAATCGGGTTGGCGTTGTGCTAATACGTGCTCAATACGGGCACGACGTTCTGGTGTGGGATTTTTTGGCATGGTAACTCCTTGGCCTTATTGTGACTGTTGTGACAAAAAAAAACTTGTGATGCAAGGAATAGTTTTTTATCAATATATTAATATATTACGCAGTGTGTTCGAAAAATCACAAGTAAATGCTGCCTATTAATGCAGAAAAATCATAAGAATATACTTGCAAAACTCTCCTGTAAAAGCTAACAAAGCGAGGAGTTCATGTCGAATTTTATGGAGGAATCTATGACAAAAACGTTGACCGTGTTATTTGCCTGTTT
>CAYJHX010000252.1:0-3542 GCA_964369395.1 uncultured Desulfovibrionaceae bacterium | reverse complement strand
TATTCTACAGTATCAGGATTTTCCACTACAACCCAAGGTAAACCCCATGTATTCAACGCATCCATAAAAGGATCGGGGTCAAGCTCTTCAAGATTAAATACACCGGGCTTTTTATACGCTCCATTAACCACAAGCATAGCGCCAATCATGGCAGGAACACCAGTAGTATAGGAAATAGCTTGACTACCCACTTCTTTAAAGCATTCTTGGTGATCGCACACATTGTAAATATAAATGGTCTTTTCTTTACCATCTTTAAGGCCGGTAAAGATGCAACCAATATTAGTCTTACCATGGGTACGTGGCCCAAGGGAGGCAGGGTCTGGCAACAGCGCCTTTAAAAACTGAATGGGTACAATCTGCTGCCCTTGAAATTCTATGGGATCAGTAGAAAGCATACCCACATTTTCAAGGCACTTCATGTGCATAAGGTAACTGGGGCCAAAGGTCATAAAGAAACGAATACGCTTTACGCCGGGAATGTGCTTGGCAAGTGATTCAATTTCTTCGTGGTGCAAAAGATACATATCTTTCATGCCCACTTCAGGAAAATTGTATTCCCGTTTAATGCTCATGGCTTCCACTTCTACCCACTTACCATTTTCCCAATAAGAACCAGGGGCAGACACTTCGCGCAAATTAATTTCGGGGTTAAAATTGGTAGCAAAAGGATAACCGTGGTCGCCGCCATTGCAATCTAAAATATCAATGGTATGAATTTCATCAAAATAATGCTTCAAAGCATACGCACTAAATACCGACGTGACGCCGGGGTCAAAACCGGAACCTAGCAAAGCTGTAAGGCCGGCATTTTTAAATTTATCTTGATATTGCCATTGCCAAGAATAATCAAAATATGCAGTAAAACCTAAATCTTTGCAGCGTTTTTCATAAATGGCACGCCATTGAGGATTATTAGTGTCTTCGCATTCGTAGTTGGCCGTGTCGATATAGTGCACGCCAGCAGCAAGACAAGCATCCATAATGGTTAAGTCTTGATATGGAAGGGCCAAATTAAGCACAGCATCGGGATTGTATTCTTTAATAAGAGCCGTCAAAGCCGGCACATCTTCTGCATCAATTTGCGCTGTAGTAATGCGCGTTGCGGTCTTTTTTTCAAGTTCTGCTTTAAGGGCGTCACACTTACTGACCGTACGGCTTGCTATGCAAATATCGCTAAAAATTTCACTATTTTGACAACATTTATGAATGGCTACCCCAGCCACACCGCCACAACCGATGATGAGTAATTTTGCCATATTCTTCTCCATATTCTCTGTTATTATCTTCTTTCGGGACTCTCTGCTTCAATAAGCAAATCTTCCACATATTTTGGCAACATAAAAGCGCCATGATGCAAATTGGTTGTATAATACCATGTTGTTAACTTTCTTTCATTCCAGCGTTTTGCATCAAAATGGTGCAAAGGATGGTATTTTTTGGAAGCAAATCCAAACATCCAATATCCCGCAGGACAGGTGGGGATGTGCGCTTGATACACGCGGCTGATGGGAAAGCTTTGGTATACCTTACGATGCATGGCCCGAAAGGCCGTTTCACCTTCATCAAAAAAAGGGCTACCGTGTTGATACACCATAATGCCATCATCGCGCAAAGCACGAAAACAACTGCCGTAAAATTCTTTGGTAAAAAGCCCTTCGGTATGCCCAAAAGGATCGGTGGAATCATTGATAATAATATCATATTCTGCTTGACGTCTGCGTAAAAACCGTAAACCGTCTCTTTGAATAAGATTCACATGCGAGTCATCAAAGCACTTGCCCGTTTCAGGGAAAAATTCACGACAAGCTTCTACCAATACTGCGTCAGGTTCTACCACATCAATATGTTCAATTTCAGGATATTGTGTAAACGCCGCAGCAACGCCACCGTCGCCCCCTCCAATAATAAGTACATTTTTTACCTTAGGATGCACCGCCATGGGTACATGCACAACCATTTCATTATAAATAAATTCATCTGATTGCGAAAAAATAACATCGCCATCCAGCACAAGTAGCCGTCCGTATTCCGGAGAATCAAAAATTTCAATTTTTTGATATTCGCTTTCAACAGAATACAATTGCTTTGTAACTCGAATGCTTATTTGCCCATTGGCCGTATGAATCCACATATCCATAATGAAAAATATCCTTTAACAACCTGTTAACGCTTATATACACATTTTATGACGTTTTAATGACCTGTAGAAAGTTTACCACAGGGTCTTTTGCTCCTTGCAAAGAGCAACCCTTTTCCCTTGCAAAAAGAATATGATCAATTATTTTTTGACTTACCAATTCTCCTGGGGCCAAAATGGGAATACCGGGAGGGTAGCACATGACAAACTCTGCGGAAACGCGTCCGGCAGTTTGTTCTATGGGCAATGTTTCTTTTTCGGCATGAAAAGGTTTTTGCGGTGAATAAATGACTTCAGGAATAACAAAGTCAGTAAAGTTTTGCCCGCCGCTGCTTTTGGCGTGCAAACGTTTGATATCTTCTAAAGCCCCCACAAGGCGCTCAATATCTTGCATACGATCGCCTATGGAAATATACGCCATTATATTTCCAATATCGCCAAATTCTATTTGGATGTCGTATTCATCGCGTAACAAATCGTACACTTCAATGCCGGCAAGGCCTATATCTTGCGTATAGACACACAGCTTAGTTACGTCATAATCATACACATTAACGCCATCAATAAGATCACGCCCATAGGCATAAAACCCGTCAATACTATTGATTTCTTCCCGGGCATATTCTGCCATACGCACCACTTTGGCAAACGATTCTTTACCGCGCAATGCCAAATTTCGGCGTGATATATCTAAGCTTGAAAGCAGTAAATACGAAGCGCTGGTGGTTTGTGTTAAATTAATAATGGTACGCACATAGTTGGGGTCTATTTTATCACTTAGCAGCAAAATAGAACTTTGTGTCAAGCTTCCCCCAGACTTATGCATGGAAGCCGCCACCATATCTGCACCGGCTTTAATACCAGAAATGGGTAAATCTTCTGCAAAAGATAAATGCGTACCGTGGGCTTCGTCCACCAGCATTTTCATACCGTGGGCATGAGCAAGCTTAGTAATAGATGCGATATCAGAACAAATACCATAATAGGTAGGATGATTCACAAAAATAGCCACCGCATCGGGGTTTGCTTCCACAGCGGCCTGTACATCCTCAAAACGCATACCCAGAGCTACGCCAATGCGTTCGTGAATAAGAGGGTTCACATACACAGGTATGCCACCACACAAAATAAGCGCATTGATGACAGATTTATGCACATTTCGCGGCAAAATAATCTTTTCCCCAGCTTTGCACACAGATAAAATCATGCTCTGCACAGAACTTGTCGTCCCTCCCACCATGAAAAAGGCGTGAGCAGCACCAAAAGCTTCAGCAGCAAGCTCTTCTGCCTCGCGGATAACGGAAACGGGGTTGCACAAATTATCTAAAGGCTTCATAGAGTTCACATCAAGCCCTACACACTTTTCGCCAAGCAAGCCAACCAATTCAGGATTTCCACGACC
>CAYJHX010000251.1:0-3554 GCA_964369395.1 uncultured Desulfovibrionaceae bacterium | reverse complement strand
CTCATATAGTAGATAACTTTATTTTTGCCGTCTTTATCAAATTCTTCCGAATTAGCATCGGTAATACCGGCCACATTGCGGGCATATTCAATGACCATACATTGCATGCCAAGGCAAATACCAAAGAAAGGTACTTTATTTTCACGAGCATATTTAATGGAAGCGATTTTTCCTTCAACGCCACGATAGCCAAAGCCACCGGGAACAAGCACCCCATGACAGCCCTTCAGAGCTTCAGCCACGCAGGTTTCGGTAATTTCTTCAGAATTGACATAGCGCAACTCTACTTGCACGCCATTGGCTATGCCGCCGTGAATCAGCGCTTCGTGCAAAGATTTATAAGCTTCTTTTAATTCTACATACTTACCTACAATGGCAATGGTTACGACCCCTTGCGGGTGTGCGCAATCATGAACAAGCTTTTTCCATGCCACTAAATCAGCATTACGAGCGGGCAAACGCAACATAATAGCTACTTTTTGGTCAAAGCCTTCTTCGTAGAATTTTAACGGAACTTCGTAAATATTTTGCACATCTACCGATGAAAATACGGCGTCTTGGTCTACATTGCAGAATAAAGCAATTTTACGCTTAAGCTCCGGAGCAATAGCTTTTTCACAGCGACACAAAATAATATCGGGTTGAATACCTATAGAAAGTAATTCTTTTACACTATGTTGCGTTGGTTTGGTTTTATGTTCCCCTGCAGAACTCAAATAGGGTACAAGAGTTAAATGAATATTCAGGCAGTTATCGCGACCAATTTCTGATTTTAATTGGCGAATGGCCTCAAGGAAAGGAAGACCTTCAATGTCGCCCACGGTACCACCAATTTCAATGATGGCCACATCAGGGGCGTCATGACTTTCAGCCAAAGAGCGCACACAATTTTTTATTTCATCAGTAATATGTGGGATAACTTGTACAGTACCACCAAGGTAATCGCCACGTCGTTCTTTTGCAATAACATTATGATACACAGCGCCAGAAGTGGTATTATTTTTACGAGACATGGGAACACCAAGATAGCGCTCGTAATGTCCAAGATCTAAATCTGTTTCAGCACCATCGTCAGTAACAAAAACCTCTCCGTGCTGAAAGGGGTTCATGGTGCCAGGGTCTACATTTATGTAGGGATCAAGTTTTTGTATGGTCACAGAAAGACCACGAGTTTGTAAAAGCGCTCCTAAAGAAGCTGCTGCCAGCCCCTTGCCTAAGGAAGAAAGAACGCCACCAGTAACAAAAATAAATTTTGTTTTCATATCCCTACCTATTCCTGTGTTATCATAGCTATTTTTACATAAAAAAACATACCAAGCGCCCTCGCAAAAAACTTTATCCAATAAAAAAGCAAATTGCTCAATACAAGGTATGATTTCTTTTACTGCATTGCCTGTGTAAAAGGCATAAGACTCTTATTTTTATGGTGTCTTTGAAGACATTTTCAAAAAAACGCACGCCGTGATTATTTCTCTCACGCGAACATGAAGAACCTTTATACTATATCAATGGTAAATGCAAATTTTCCTCTAGAAATTTTTTTAATAAAAAAATGCGGCATTTTTGGGTAAAAAATGCTAAAAAGTGTATAAATCAGACATATTACACTTTTTTTGGTGTAGAATATAAGCTATTGCACAATGCCATGCTTTTAGGCTAAACAAAGCGGAAAGACAGCAATTAACGGCAGTTGAATTTCTTTGCATTTTCTTTTGTTTGAAATTTCTTCCTTTTGAGTCCGTTGTTTTTTAATCCGTTGCTTTTCAAGCCGCAAAGAGGAGACCATACTTCATGGGCGCAGTAAATACCTTGGTTATCACAGGATATGGCACCAATTCCCATTTGGAAACAGCACATACAGCCCGCCTTGCAGGAGCAGATAAGGCTGATATTGTACATTTTGCCGATATTGTAAATGCTAAAGTTTCTTTGAAAGACTATCATTTTCTTGTTTTTCCTGGAGGCTTTTTAGATGGTGACGATCTTGGGGCTGCTCACGCTGCTAGCATGCGTTGGCGTCACCTTGAAGATAAAAATGGCGTTCCTTTGCTTGAGCATTTAAAAAATTTCTTGGACGATGGGAAATTAGTGCTTGGTATTTGCAATGGCTTTCAGCTTTTAGTAAAGTTAGGACTTTTGCCAAGCTTTGATGGCGAACGCTTTGTGCGTCACGTTACCCTTGGGCACAACGATTCTGCCCGTTACGAAGACCGCTGGATTGAAATGAAGGTTAACAGCAAAAGCCCTTGTGTATTTACGCAAGGTTTAGAATTTGTTGTTTCTCCGGTACGCCATGGAGAAGGCAAAATCATTCCTGTGGATGCCTCTTGTTTGCAACGCTTACAAGATGAAAATCTTATTGCTCTTCAATATATTGATCCCGATACGCGCCAAGTGACGCAAGATTACCCAGCAAATCCCAATGGTTCCCCCCTTGGCATTGCTGGCCTTACCGATGTTACCGGGCATGTGCTTGGTCTTATGCCACACCCTGAGGCTTTTCATCATGTAAGCAATCATCCTGGCTGGACACGTGGTGAAGTGACTGCCCCCGGCACGTTACTTTTTGTAAATGCTGTAAAATACTTACGCGCGTTATAATTTTAAGGCCTGTTAAAGACATCGAGATGCTTTTACGCAGAGCATGTCAAAAGAAAAAAACTTGACAAAAGTTAAAAAAACGTCCATGGAAGACTGTTGCAAGGGCGTTTTTATTCTATACATTAAAGGTGCTTTCACTGCCATAAACAGAAAAGCACCTTATTTATTTGAGGCAACCATATGAAACTCGCTGATATTATAAATATTATTGAAAAAATAGCTCCTCCGAGATTTGCAGCATCTTGGGATAACTGCGGTATTCAAGTGGCTTCCTTACAGCAAGATATAGACTGTCTGGCCCTTTGCCTTGATCCTATCCCCAGCTCTATTCAAAAGGCTTTAGATCTGGGAGCTCGCTGCATTGTTTCGCATCATCCTTTGCTTATGCAGGGGCGTTTACCTAGTAAAATTGATAATTACTATCATGTGTTACGTCTTCTTTTGCAAAATGATGTGGCCCTTTATGCTGCGCACACTTCTTTAGATGTAAATATTGACGGGCCGGCCGGCTGGTTGGCAAGGGCTTTATCTTTACAATGTCTAAAAGTATTAGATACCGTAGGCGTTTCGGATGATAATCAAGAAATTCCTCATGAATTTGGCTACGGACTTGTGGGAGATGTAGCCCAAAAGATAACCTATGCGGAATTATTAGAAAAGCTTGCGCAACATATCGATTTGTCTACAACTACTTTGTGTGGCCCTACACCAAAAATCATCACAAAAGTGGCCTATTGCACAGGCTCTGGTTCGTCCCTTATGCATAAAGCCCATGCCCTTGGAGCGGATGTCTTTATCACAGGGGATGTAAAATATCACAGTGCTTTAGAAGCCCCTCTTGCCATGCTGGATGTGGGACATCATAGCCTTGAGGAAGAAATGATGCGTCATTGCGCAACACTTTTGCAAAAATTATTGCCTTCGGTGCGTGTGGAATTTGTGGCGTCACAATC
>CAYJHX010000250.1:0-3559 GCA_964369395.1 uncultured Desulfovibrionaceae bacterium | reverse complement strand
GATAAGAGGTGACGTTGTGCTTAAGGTAGAAAATCTTACTCTTTGCGCGGGAAACATCGTATTGGTAAACGATGTTTCGTTTGAGGTGCCCGCAGGAGAGACTCTTGCCCTTATGGGGGCTAGCGGTAGCGGAAAATCCCTCACGGCCATGGCGTGTATGGGGCTTTTGCCGCCCAATGTAAAACAAGCGAGTGGACGCATTTGGCAAAACGCTGACCAAGATGCAAAAGTCACGAAAAAAATACCATTTATCGGCAAAAGCAATACAACACCGGTGCGGCCAGCCTTGATTATGCAAAATCCTGCCGACTGCTTTGACCCGCTTTTTCCTGTGAAAAGTATTTTTGTTGAGACATTTGGGCGCAGTGCTTTTAGTGCTGTGCAGGGAGAGGCTTCCTCTGGGGCAAGGCCAGAGACTTTTACAGAAAATCTTTTGCGCGCTGTGGGTTTTCCTGAACCGCAAAGAATTTTAATGTGTTATCCCTTTGAGCTCAGTGGCGGCATGTTGCACAGAGTTATGATTGCCTTGGCCTTGGGGGCTGTGCGTCTTGGTAAGGTGTCTTGCATTGTTGCCGATGAGCCTCTTTCTGGCTTGGACGCACCGTCAAAAGTGCAAATATTGCGTTTGATACGACGCCTGCAACAAGAATACGTGTTTTCTTTGCTGTATATTGATCACGACATTAATGCAGCCCAAGCCGTGGCAGATAACATAGCTATTATGGATGGTGGACGCTTGGTAGAAAGGGGAAATTTTGGCGCCTTTATAAAGCAGGGACAAAAGAACTTGCAAGGCCTACACCCCGCCACCGCGGCGCTTGTGGCAGCGCATAAGCGTTTGGGGCATATTACTGTGACTTTTGCCGAAGAACAAAACCCAAAAAATACTGTGCCTTTGTTAGAGATTCGCCATGTGAGTAAAAGTTACGGGGGGACACCCGTACTTGATGGCGTAAGCCTTACTTTGCGTGAGGGGCAAAGTATGGGACTTGTGGGAAGCAATGGTGCTGGAAAAAGCACACTGACACGTATTCTTCTGGGGCTTGAAGAGGCCGATTCTGGCGAAGTGTATTGTCTTGGGCAGAAGGTGGCAAAAAACTTTGCTAACCCTCCATGGCGAAAGCACATACAAACGGTATTTCAACACGCTCGACTGGCTGTTAACCCTCGGCTGTCGGTGAGTCAAATATTGCGTGAACCCTTACACGCACACGGCCTTTGGCAGCGTCTTTCTGCTGCTGAGCGTCGTCAAAAGGTGGAAGAACTCTTAACTATGGTGGAGCTTCCCAAAGCTTTTTCTCAAAAGTATCCTTCGCATATGAGCGGTGGGCAATTGCAGCGCTTGTGTCTTGCCAGAGCCTTAGCCCTTGACCCTAAAATTCTTGTATTGGATGAACCCTTGGCAGATCTTGATGTGGTGGTGGCAGAGCAAATACAAGAAATGCTATTACGCTTGCAATTGCAACTAGGTGTTTCCTTGCTCTATATTTCACATGATATTTTTTCAGTATTACGCTTATGTTCTTCCATAGCTGTATTGGGGCAAGGGCAGGTGCTTGATTCCTTTCTCACAAAGAACTACACGGACAGCGAAAGACACAGCGCCTTTACAGAACTCTTACAGGCAAATTTTGTATCTTAACATACTTTTTTTAAAAAAAGCGTGTAGTTATAACTTGTGCCATTAAGAACTTTTTTATTCTATTTTTTTTAAAATATAGTGTAAATATTTCCCGCAGTTCTCATATTGGAGACCGTGAGAAGTCAGATTTATTTCTTAATTCACTTGCATTGGTGTATAGAATAGGCTATTGTCGAGCCACTCTTTGAAGATTTTGTTATACATTTACATGTATTTTTCTAAAAAGAGTATTCTGATACACTTGATAACAATGTAACAATGAGGTGGATTATGAGATTAGTACAATCGAAAACGGCTCCCTATGCGGTGGGCTCTTCACGAGTATATGGCAATATTGGAAAACAAAACACATCATACTTGGACTCTTTGTTTCATGGTGAGGCACACTACAACCCCATTTGGATAACCGGTATTTCGCGCGAGTGGGAACAACAATTACCCCATGCTCAGAGGCGTTACTTCAAAACCAAGGAATGTATTCCCCCCACATTGGATGGTAAGGGAACGGTTCCTGGGTTTTATTATATGAAGCATGGTAAAGCTCGAGCCTTATATAGTGATGTACACGGACGAGAGGTGACTTTGTATCATTTAGGTGAAGGTACGTTGATGTATGATTTAGTTGCCTCTGATCAAAGTATGCCGTATTTTTTATATGCGCTTACCCCTGTGGAAGCGTATTTTTTTTCCGCAGAGCAATTTTTTGACGAAGCTTTTGTAGCAGAAAACCCTAAGCTTTTTCTTTCGTTTATGTATTCGCAAGCGTTAAAGAATGCTTACTACACACGTAGAATTATTACTATTGCAGGGGGAAATGCTTTTGCTAATACTTGCAAACTGTTACTAGAGCTTTCGCATGCCCATAACGATGCTTTAGAAGTGCCCATGGGGGTAACTCATGAAGAAATAGCTTCTTTGCTTTGTGTACGTCGAAGCTGGCTTGGTAAAATATTGCGCCGATTAAAAGATGAACACGTGATTAGCCGGTGTACCAAGGCTCGTCTCGTTATTGAGGATGTAGAGAAATTGAAGTATTATGCGTCGAACTAACGCCATTACTTTGCTAAGAAATATTTCAAGTGTATCCAACGCCATTTTATTCTTATTTACGAGTAAACTGCTAAAACAATGCGCCGATGGTGTATGCAGGGTCTTTGCAAATAAGGGTAAAATGGCTTTCGTACGTCTTTTTTTGCCTTTACCAATGGGGAAAAGTTTACTATAAGGACAAAGCAGGCTTCATTTTACAGCCTGTTGAAAAAACATAATTTTTATTGTTCTTTAAAACGCTGCTGTGCAGGCATTACCATGATCTGCGAACAGCCTGTTAACGTTTTTTAAGGAGATCCCCCCTTATGTCCGCAAATACAGCTCGTAATAATGCTATTCAAGCCATTACCAACTATCGTTCTAGTCATGCCCCTTTAAACTTTGTGGATACAAAACCACAAGATATTTTTGCTTGTAATGTTTTTAATGATAAGGTCATGCGTGAACGTTTGCCCCGCGCTGTGTATAAATCTTTGCGCAAAACCATAGACTTTGGTCAACGTATGGATCCCAACATTGCTGACAATGTGGCCGCCGCCATGAAAGATTGGGCCATTGAAAAAGGCGCGACGCACTTTACGCATATCTTTTATCCTTTGACAGGCACCACAGCAGAAAAGCACGATACTTTTTTACAGCCCGACGGTTATGGCGGTGTCATGGCATCGTTTTCTGGCTCCATGCTCATTAAGGGCGAGCCTGATGCCTCAAGCTTTCCCTCCGGTGGCATTCGCTCTACCTTCGAAGCCCGCGGCTACACAGCATGGGATGTGACCAGTCCTGCCTATATTATGGAAAATCCCAATGGCACCTTTTTGTGCATTCCCACGGTCTTTTTGTCGTGGACAGGCATTGCTTTAGATAAAA
>CAYJHX010000249.1:0-3564 GCA_964369395.1 uncultured Desulfovibrionaceae bacterium | reverse complement strand
AGTTTTATTTCGAAGCTAGCTTTAAGATGCTCACAACCCAATCACAGGTTTGTTGTAAGTGTTCTACTTTGAGGCATTCGTCGGTGGTGTGTACGTTGGTCATACCGGTGCCTAGGGGAACGGTGGGGATGTGTGCGTTGAAGTTGTTGGCATCGGAGCCGCCGCCGGAACGTTGTAAAACGACCTCAAGGCCTAATGCTTCTGCAGCCTTTTTGGCAAGGGCAATAACAGGAAGGTCTTGGTCTAATTTATAGCTTCCGTAGCTGGGATTGACAGCAATTTCTACTTCTGCCCCGTATTCTTTGGCGGCATTTTCAAAAGTATCCACAATGGTTTTGGTCATGGCGTCGAGTTTTTCTTTTATTAGGCTACGCGTTTCCACCAACACTTCCGCATGATCGGCCACTACGTTGGTGGCATTGCCGCCGCTGATGGTACCAATGTTGGCTGTGGTTTCTTCGTCCATCCGGCCTTGGGGGAAGTTGGCAAGGGCTTTAGACAGCACATAAATGGCGTTGATGCCTTTTTCGGGGGCTACACCGGCATGAGCGGCTTTGCCCTTGACTGTGGCATGAATTTTATGGATGCCGGGGGCAGCGTAAACAATCTTTCCGGGGGCGCCGCCAGAATCGAATACATAGCCAAAGTCGGCTTTAATTTTGCTGGCGTCCATGTTTTTAGAACCATTGACGCCGCCTTCTTCGGCCACGGTAAAGACCACTTGTAAGTTGCAAAGGGGTACATTGTCTTCTTGCAATCTGCGCACGCCTTCTAAAATGGCAATAATGCCCGATTTATCGTCGCCGCCAAGGATGGTATCGCCTTTAGAGTAAATGATGCCGTCGCGAAGAACAGGTTCGATGCCACAACAGGGATTCACACAATCCATATGGGCCGTCATCATAAGAGTAGGAAGACTTGCCGCGTTGGGCGCTGTGCCCGCTAAGAAGGCAAAAATATTGTTGGCATTGCCACCAATGCGTTCACCGGCATTGTCTTCTTCTATAGAGAAGCCAAGGTCTGTAAGTTTTGTTTTTAACAGGGTTGCAATTTCTGCTTCTTGCCTTGTGGGACAATCTACTTGAATAAGCTCGTAAAAACCTTGTAATAATCTTTCGTTTCTATCCATGAAGGGTATCCTGTGAAGGTTAGTTAGAAATTTTTTTGAAACAAATTTTTCCAACAGGCTGTTAAGATATAGAATTTCAATAATCTGCTAGAAAGTATAACTATCTTAAAATATATTGTTTTTAAGTTGTAAAGTTGTATTACAAAATACATATTGTAGCTAAGCCCAAGAAAATAAAAAATCCTGCGCCATCGGTAATGGTGGTAAGAAAAATGCTAGAGGCTTGGGCAGGGTCACGACCAAGGGCACGGAATATTAGAGGAATAGAACCACCAGCCATGGCGCCTAAAATCATATCAAAGAGCAAAGCCCCTCCCATGACGCCACCAAGAGCCGCATTGCCGGTGAAGGCCCACACCACTAAAAAAGCGAAAAGCGCCATAATACTGCCTGTGGTAAAACCGATTTTTCCTTCACGCCATACGGCCGTCCAAGAGCGTTTGGCGTCAAAGCGTTCGGTGGCAAGCTGACGAATGATGACAGCCAGCGCTTGTTGCCCTGTATTGCCTGCTTGGTTGGCCACCATGGGCATGAGCACGGCTAACATGGCCATGGTGGCTATGGAGCCTTCGAACATATAGACCACAGAGGCCGAAATGGCCGAATTGAAAAGATTGATGAGCAACCACGGTAAACGTTTGCGCACAGACTCTGTCCATGGGGTATCAATGGTTTCTTCGGGGTCTGCCCCCACCATGCCTAGCATATCGGCGCTGGCTTCTTCGTGAATAATATCTAAAATATCGTCATAGGTGACCACGCCCATAATGTGCCCTTCGTAATCTACCACAGGCATGGCCATAAAATTATAGTGCGAAAGCAAATTGGCCACTTCGCCTTTATCCATATCGTAGGTAACGCTGATAACGCTGTGCGAAGAAAGAGCGTCTTTAAGCACAGTACCCGGGCGCGAAAGCATAAGATCGCGCAAGGAAAGTACGCCCACCAAAATATCTTGTTCATCCACCACATAGGCGTAGTAGGGGCTTTCTTTGTCTTCCATTTCTTGGCGAATTTGCTGAATGGCTTCATCGGCGGTGATGCTTTGCTCCAGAAGAATAATTTCTGTGTTCATGACCCCGCCGGCAGAGTCGGAGTCAAAATTGAGCAAACTACGAATTTCTTCTGAATCTTCTTTTTCAAGCTTGTCTAACAGTGCATCGCGGTGTTCTTCGTCTAATTCGTCCAGTACGTCGGCGGCATCGTCAGGAGACATCTCGGCAATAATTTGCGCGGCGGTATCTGGATCTAGATTTTCTAGCACATCTACAGCTACATATTCATCTAGCTCAGCCAAAGCTTCGGCGGCGTCTTCTTTGGGCAGGTTTTGCAAAACGCACACTTGCTTTTCAAGGCTCAAATTTTCGATGTGGTCGGCCATGTCGGCAGGGTGTGCAAAGCTTGCTCCCATATCTACGTGGTCGTGTACGTCGCGGCATACATCGGGCATTTGCATCCAATCGCCTGCCTTATAGGCATCATGGTTGGGCATAGTATCTTTGGCAGAAACGTTGTGCTCTGCAAGGCTTTCGGCTTGTGTAGTGCGCACAGGGGGGGTCTTTTCAGTATGCTTTGACATGGTCATCACCATAGTATAATTTAGCGGGCGGTTAGTTCATAACACGCGTTATGGAGCCTTGTTATGGAGCTTTGTTTCGCTCCTCGGGACTTGTAACATTAAGCTTTACAGAGGACAAGATGTCAAAAGTCGTTTTTCAAGATTACTTTACGGAATCTTCATTAGAATATCTCACAAGAAGCATTGCCCTAACTTTAGATGAAGATGGGGCCGATTTAACCGCAAACGGTATTTTTTCCTCTGACCAACATATCAGTGCGACCATTGTTGCCAAAGAAAGAACCTTTGTGGCTGGTTTGCCGCTTATTCCGCATGTTTTTTCCGTTTACGAAGCACAAGGCGGTGGTGTGTGCACATGGGAACCTCGCGTCATTGAAGGCGATATTGTCGCTTCCAGCACAGAAATTGCGCGCTTGCATGGAGCTTGCGTAGATATATTAAAGCTGGAACGTGTCATTTTGAATTATATTACCCATCTTTCTGGTGTCGCTAATTTGACGTCGCGTTATGTAGAGCGGCTTATTGGTACCGGAGTTAAGCTTTTAGACACACGAAAGACCTTACCGGGCTTGCGTTGGCTAGAAAAATATGCTGTGCGCGTGGGCGGGGGCTATAATCACCGCCGAAATTTAGAAGAAATGCTTATGATTAAAGATAATCATATAGACGCTTGTGGCTCCATAACACAGGCAGTAGAAAAACTACGCGCTGCATATTCGCCTTGCCCTCCCATAGAGGTAGAGTGCCGCACCTATGCCGAAGTGCAAGAGGCCGTGAGCGCAAATGTAGAGCGCATCATGTTGGATAATATGGAAATAAGTGAAAGTGGCAGTAAAGACACCTTGGTATCATGCTT
>CAYJHX010000248.1:0-3580 GCA_964369395.1 uncultured Desulfovibrionaceae bacterium | reverse complement strand
CTAGCTACATAGCTAAATAAATAAGGGAGTCTGTGAAAACAGGCTCCCTTTTTTTATGTTTGTTTTTGGTTTTAAGGCTTTTTGTTTTTTCTGTGGGGGAGGAAAACTTTTGCTTGCGCCAAAAAGTGTTTCCCCCCCACACCCCCTCCTTTCAAAACGCGCCACAATATACCGGTTTTTATCACATAGATTTCGAGAAGATATTTTCTCTATTGCTATAGGGGGCACATGCTGTTATAAATAGAAAAAGCAAGCTTTTTTGTCTTGTTTTTTTATTTAAATATGGAATTTTTGTTAAAATACCACTTAAGTATTGTGTTCATGCATTCCAAACCTGTACAAGCATTATAAAAGCTTTTTATTATAAAAACATGTAACAAAGGAGATGATATGAAAAAAATGTTATCCCTCGGCCTCGGTTTACTGCTGTTATGTAGCAGCGGCTGCGTCCCGCACCCTTACAACGACGGCTATAGAGATGGCTACAAAGATGGTGCTAGTACTAAACCCACTTATACGCCACGCCCGAAACCTTCTCCCTCTTCTCCCAGTACAGGGACTCGTAGAACAGACGGAACTCAGATTGGCAATTCTCACTCTTCGTCGTATACATCGCCCACACGGCGAACAGATGGCACACAAATTACAAGCTCTAGCACGCGGCGAACAGACTTAACACATATCAATCCCTAAGATTTTTCGACAAAATCTTATAGCAACACTTCATGTATAATTTAAGCCCCCGTATGCAAGCATACGGGGGCTTATTGATTATGGGACGACTTCTTTCTAACGTTTTAAGCTACGCCATGCGGTAATAAGAATACATACCAAGGCAATGCCATTGGCCACCATAAGCGTATTGTCCTTACCCGCCATATACACTTGATACATATTAAAAAGCACCGTAATCACAGCCACTACATATAGTGCCACCGTCACAGCAGGTACAGGCTTTTTGTGTTTCCAAGTATGATACAGGTTAAATACAAAAAGCGTTGCCACAAGACCGGCACAAAAAAATAGCACTAAAGAACTTGTATCCAAAAAATACTCCTTTCTGTTGACGAAAAAAATCTTGCCTTCCTTTGTACTGACAAAAAATACAAAGAAAGGCAAGAAAAGTTAGGCATTCTGTTTTAGTAGCCTGTTACAAAAGTCATTGCTACACAGACTGTTGCAATTACTCTTCACGCTCATTTTTCTTGGCAAAAAGCACCTCTGTACCTTCCACAACCAACCAGAGCACACCACCTATGAGCAAAGCCCAACCCGGCGTTACACAAGCCATGGCGCCAGCCATACAACACGCTATACCGCGCGCATTGGGTGTTGTCGCCATACGCATGCCCACCACGCCGCACGCATACGCTTGCACCGCCATGGTAATGCCAAAGAAAATGGCAAAAGCCGGTTTAACCAAGGTGACCATGGGTAAAATAAGCACAGCAATGACGGTAGAAGCACGGAAAGTACACACCCCGCCCCAAATGGAGTACATGGTCTTATAACCCCGCTTATATCTTTCGGTGATGGTCAACAATCCCGATGCCCACAAAGGCCCGCATAAAGGTACCCATGGAGCAAAAAGCGACATCACACCGTTACGAATGCAGCTTACTAAATTAGAGCGTCCTGCATCAAATTCCACTTTTTCATCGGGGCGCGATTCGCATGCCTCTGTAATAAGTTCTTTTGCCAAAACAAAGTCGGAAAATGCGATGATATAAATGGTCAACGCCATAGGGATGGCTTGAATGAAAAAGTCAATCCCTGGTAAGCCAATACCAAAAATAGTAAAGTGATCCAACACAAAGCCAAAGCTTAAAGGTGTCATGCCCCATTGAATCTCCGGCATGGCAATTTCTTTAAGCAAGACAGGGGCAAGGACAATGGCAAAAATTTGCGCCGGCACAACGCCCTGATTGCGTACAAGGTTCCACAACGAGCTTTTCTTAGCAATGCGTAAAAAAGAAGCATTAAACAAAAAGAAATACGACATGAGGCACGCAATGATAACCGTCCAAGGAGCCACAGGCATACGCGCTTGCAAGACATTCATGCCTGCCGCCACACCGGCACCTAATACAATACCAGCCTTAATGGAGTCGGGCACATTGTTCACAAGCTTACGCCCAAGCCCTGTAACCCCCATGACCAAAAAGCTTACGGCTACAAGCATTTGCAAGGCAATCATGGCATGTATTCTGCTTACTTCGCCCGTGGCATAGTCAGGCACAGCCCATGCGCTTAACCAGCTTAAGGTCAGCGGCAAGGCCGGCGTAATCCACCCCGGAACCACAGGATCACCAAAAAGCGAGGGGATATAATAACATATAGCATTCATAACCCCAAAGGTGAGCACCATAAGAAAAATATCGTTCTCAGATAAACCCAAGGCAGCAATGTTGGCAGGAACATTCAGCCCATAAGTATTAATGATAATGGTTACCCCAGCTCCCAAACAAGCCACACCAAGAAACATGGCTGCAAAAAACTCTGTCCATTGCCATTCGTGATGAATAAGAGGAATACGAATGGTAAAGGGCCCCAGCTTAATGCCCGGTTGCTCTTCACCGTATTTACGTTTTTTTAATGGAAAGCGCCTTGCATTAAAATCTGCTGGCTCTGTCATAGCCCCTTGAACATGCTCTTTTTCCGTAGACATACGCATCTCCCTTGTCTAGCCTCAAGATAAAAGTCTGAACAGTATAAAATACAAAAGTATGAAGGTTATAACACATCAAAATACTAGGGTATTTTATAAACATCTTACCATAAAAACACCTAAGAGTATTACTCCAAATAGAGCGCACTCGCAAGAGGTTTTGTCCACTAGAGCATAAAAAAACTGTCTACTCTTATACATAAACACATTTTTTCCCATCGGTTGACACAAAGCTTTAGAAGAACTACAATTAAAAAGCTCTAAAAAAACTTTCTTTTATTTATAAATACAGGAGGATAGAAAAGATTGATGTGAAAAAGACATTTCTTATCAGGAATTACTTGCAATAAGAAGCGTCTTCGTCTATAACCTCTTTAACGGACAAGCTCAGCTTGTTCCTCAACAAAAAAACTTCAGGAGAATCCTTATGAAATCTTTGAAAGGTACACAAACTGAAAAAAATATCCTTACCGCCTTTTCCGGTGAATCCCAAGCTCGTAATCGCTATGAATTTTTCTCTTCTCAAGCCAAAAAAGACGGCTTCCGTTTAGTGCAAGAAGTCTTTGCCGAAACAGCCAGCCAAGAAAAAGAACATGCCAAGCGTCTTTTTAAATTTCTTGAAGGTGGCGAAGTGGAAATCGTAGGCGCCTTTCCTGCCGGCATCATCGACACCACAGAAAAAAACCTCATCGGTTCTGCCGCTGGCGAAAAACACGAATATGAGCATATGTATCCTGAAATGGCTGCCATAGCCGAAAAAGAAGGCTTTAACGAAATCGCTTGTGTTATGCGCAATATCGCCATTGCCGAGCAATTCCACGAAAAACGCTTTTTAAGCCTTGCCAAAGAAATTCGTGAAGCCAGCATGTTTAAGCAACCTGCCCCTGTCATGTGGCGCTGTCTCAACTGTGG
>CAYJHX010000247.1:0-3583 GCA_964369395.1 uncultured Desulfovibrionaceae bacterium | reverse complement strand
TCATGCCATTACTTTGAAAAAAAGGAATAAGCTTTCCTGCAGGAAAATTCTTACTACCATTGTAGGCAAGGTGTTCTAAAAAGTGGGCAATGCCTCTTTCTTTTTCATTTTCCATAAGGGAGCCCACTTGCACCAATAATTGCATAGACACTCTGTCTTTTGGATTGGGGTTTTCTTGAATGATATAGCGAAAACCATTACTCAAGCGGCCATAGAGCGCTTTATCGTGTTTAGGCAAAGAACTCTTTTCATGCGGCCATTTGCCATCAAGCCAGTACATATTTGTTGCTTGAGCTTGTACAAAGGAAGGCAAGGCCATAAAACAAAAGAAAAGGATATAAAAGATTTGTTTACGCATGAAAACTCCTTTATTTAGCAATATTTTTATCTTTATTTGTATAAGCGGTTAATTCTTGTTTGGCCAATTGATCTACGGTGTTTAGGAGTTGTGTTGCCATGGCCGCCATGGAACCTTGCTGGCTTTCAAGGGCACGTAAATGCACAGCTAGCCCTTTCCAATCTTTCTTTTCCCAAGCCATTTCTGCCAGCATCCATTGCGCTCTTTCGGCGTAGGCTCCTTTTTTTTGAGCAAGGCCGGTGAATACTTTTGAGGCTTGAGCCAAGGAGTTTTTACGCCGCAACATTTGTCCCAAACGAAATTGCCGTGTATCCGAATACTTTTTTTGCACAGCAAGGGAAGCCACCTCAATGGCTGCTGAATAGTCTCCTGCTTGTGCCAAAAGCACACTCACATAATCTAAAGTCTCCGGTGTGGTGCTAGCAAGAGCTGCCATACGTTTGCCCGAATACGGCGCGTACAAAGAATAATATAAGCCCGCCAATTGCTTTCTTTCCGCTGAGCTAGCAGGGAAAATTTTATACGCAATTTCATAAGCGGCGGCGGCTTTTTCTGTTTGTTTAAGCCTATAATGCGCATAGCCAAGCATGCGCCACAAGGACGCATTTTCTCTAAATTTGCTTAAGCCTTTTTCTAAGGTAGCAATGGCCTGCCCCCCTTGACCATTGCCTAAATATGCCTGAGCAAGCACCTGAAACCACAAAACTTTTACCGATTTACTTTGAATAAGAGGTTTGAGCAAAGCAATGGCTTTTTTATACTGTTTTGTGAGCACATAAAAATGTCCGGCAGTATAAGCGAGGCTAGGACTTTTTCCCTTGGTTAAAGCAAAAGCCGCTTCAAAAGCTTGGGCCGCTTTTAAAGTTTGCTTGGTATGATGATAGGCCATGCCTAAATTTTGCGCCAAATTGGCGTTTTTGGGATAAGCCTTAAAACCTTCCGCTAAGACTTGTACAGCGCGCTGGTATTGTTGTGTATTTAGTAACACTATGCCGTACAATTCGTACCCATATTCATGCTTAGTGCCTTTAGAGCGAAAGTAAGCTGCCAGCGAATCTGCAACAGAGGCATAGTTTTGCGTATCTAGAGCCTTTTTGGCTGCAGTAAACAGCGCATATTCACTTTGACTCACTTGAGTCGCCGCATGGCCGCACGTGCCCCATAAACACAAAAAACAAATCAAGTAAAAACTATATATGCATTTTACTTTAAACATAATCCTTCCTTAGAGTGTGTTTTGAGGACAGTTTAGCGTGGTGTAAAATTAAAAGGTTGTTCAGCGACGCACTGCACAGGTTTGCCACCTTTTTTGCAAGGGGTAAACTCCCAGCGCAGCATATTTGTTTTTACTTCTTCAAAAAAAAGCGCGTGTTCGCTGCTTACCCGCACCGGACTTACCTGCAAAACCTTACCATTGGTTCCCAAAAGCACACGCACACGAATGGTAACTTTTTCTCGTTTTTTCACATGGTCAGGGTATTTAGGTTGCGGGGCAAAAATGGGACGAGGCAATTCATCCACATCACCTAAACTTAAAGCACCGCCTGCCGCTTGTTTGGGGGCACTAGGCGCCGCCATGGAAGGCACGCCGGCTACAGATACGGTACCTGCTACCTCCGGCGCAAAATCAAAAGTCATGCTGGGCATGGAAACGTTCATTTGTGGCGTTTCCATGAGCATATTTACTTCTGCTACCTGTTCTAGCTCTGCAATTTCCGGTGTTTTTTCTTCTGTAGGGGCATCTTGTTCTTGCATGGGCGTTTTTTGATACGAAGAAAGCTTTACCGCACCGCGTCTACTAGGTTCATCCAAGGGCTTATAGAATATCGTTCCTAAAAATAGTAAAAATAAAAACAAAAAAGCCGTGATACTTAAAGACCCTAGAGAAGAAAAAATATGTCTATGCATAGTTTTCATGGAAGTACCTCGTGGGACTGAGTCAAAATGCGTTTATTCATCTTCCGTGGCCACACTAATATTTTGCACATCGGCAAGACGACACATATCTAACACCTTGATAAGTACACCAGCACTGGCCCGTACATCGGCAGCTACAATAACTGAAAGTTTTTCGTTTTCCGTTTTAAATTGCTTCATTCGAGCTGTAATGGTACGCACATCAATGGTTTTTCCTTCAATCCATACAATATTATCTTTATCCACACCTACAATAACTTGCACGCTTTGAGATTCTCCCGTACTGGCAGCAGGGCGTTCTACCACAATGCCGGACTCTCGAATAAAGCTGGTAGATACAATAAAAAATATTAATAAAATAAAAACCATATCTATAAGAGGTGTAAGATCAATATCGTTACCGCCCACAGGGGTTTGAGATTTACGCCATCGCATAACTTTCTCCTATTTCTTCTACAGAATGCAAAGCAATAATACGCAATTTATCTTGAACTTTCTTAGCTTTTCTGTATAACATCCCCCCCACAAGTACTGTGGGAATAGCCACCAATAAGCCGCATTGTGTAGTTAATAATGCTTCTGATATACCTTGAGTTAAATGTCCGCTACTGACTACATCTACTTCAGATAAAACGGTGAAGGTGCTAATCATGCCTTGCACCGTACCGAGCAAGCCCACAAAAGGCGCCAGAGAAGAAAGCAAGAAAATGGTACTTACATTTTGCATGATGGGGCGCATTTCTTTACGCCCTTTACAATCAAGAATAGTAGCTTCCATTTTTTTAGCCAAAGAAAGCTTCGCCACAGAATGACAAAAGTTTGCATAATTTGTATAAAACATACTATCTTTAGCGTCGTAAGCACGTAACTGTACACTCACGTCTAAAATAAGTTTCCATGCAAAAATACAAAGTATCGTTAATACAGATACTAAGATAGATGTAGCGTACAACTCGGTTAAGTCGGCAAAGAGTCGTGTAAAAAAAGAAGTATTCATTCTTTAACCTCCAGTAACGTTAACATTACCAGCCTATTGAAACTCATCTGCTTCAAAAAAAGTTTCGTATAAAATAGCATTTTCACCGTTTCCCTATAGGCTGTTCAAAAAGGGTAAGATACAAGGAAGGTGAAGTTTTTTCTTGAAGGTATAGAACTCTTCTGGTTCATGCCGAAAGAAAAAATAAGCCTGACGCAGTAGTTGCCCTTTTTCAACAGCCTATTACACCTTGGTGGCATGGCGCAGAACAATAGTGCTGGCAAGCTCCATATCCAACACAATATTATTCATACGCCTTTGCAAAAAATGAT
>CAYJHX010000246.1:0-3593 GCA_964369395.1 uncultured Desulfovibrionaceae bacterium | reverse complement strand
TTATTCGGGTTGTATAGAGCGACGCATAGCCACAGTTCCCGTGCGCGCAATTTCCTTAATGCCAAAACGCTGTAACAAACTAATAATGGCGTCAAGTTTTTCTCCATTACCTGTGGCTTCGATGGTCATTTCCGAATGGCCCACGTCCATGACGCGACAACGGAAAATTTCTACTGTGCGCAAAATTTCGCCTCTATTGGCGCCTTCTGCATGCACCTTAAGCAACAGCATTTCACGGGTTACCGAGCAATGTTCGCTAAAGTCTACCACCTTAATAATCGTAACAAGCTTGCGCAATTGTTTGATGATTTGCTCAATTATCTGTGCATCACCGTTGGTGGTAATGGTCATATGCGACACGCCAGCTTCCAGCGTTGGGGCCACATTTAAAGATTCAATGTTAAATCCGCGTCCGCTAAACAATCCGGCCACACGAGACAAAACACCAGGTTCATTTTCTACCAAAACAGAAAGAACATGTTGCATGGCGGCTCTCCTATATAAGCAACATTTCGTCCAAAGCAGCACCTGCCGGGACAATGGGGGAAACATTTTCTTCGCGTTCCACCACCACATCAATGATGGCAGTATTGGGCGAAGCAAGGGCAATAGCAAGAGTCGCTTCCAGTTCAGAAGCTTCCGTTACTCTGTACCCTTCGGCACCGTAGGCTTCGGCAAGTTTCACAAAATCAGGCTGCGCTTCCATATTGGTATTGCTATAATGCTTTTGATAGAAAAGATCTTGCCATTGGCGCACCATACCCAAATACTGATTATTCAAAATAAGTATTTTTATGGGCAGTTTATTGGCAACGGCTGTAGCCATTTCTTGAATATTCATTTGAATAGAACCATCGCCGGCAACAGTTACCACCAAGGCATCGGGCATGGCAAATTGTGCCCCAATGGCCGAGGGGAAACCATAGCCCATGGTGCCAAGGCCACCGGATGTGAGCAAGGTGCGCGGCTTATTAAAGCTATAATATTGCGCTGTCCACATTTGGTGCTGACCAACTTCTGTGGAAATAATGGCATTTTTGTCTTTGCACAATGCGTATAAAGTTTCAATAACTTCTTGAGGCTTAATGCTTTTATCTTTCACATAATTTAAAGGACGTTGCGAAGCCCATGTTTGCAATTGGGCAATCCAAGGTTTGTGCACTTCGGCCCAATCTTTTTCAGTTCCTTTTTCACCTTGGCGCGAAGACACAATTTCCAGCATGCCTTCAAGAGCTAAGCGACAATCGCCCACCACCGGCACATCAACGCTTACATTTTTGCGAATGGATGTGGGGTCAATATCAATATGAATGATACGCGCATTGGGGGCAAAAGCAGAAATACGTCCGGTAACACGGTCGTCAAAGCGTGCGCCCACGGCCATAATCACATCACAATTGTTGATGGCCATATTGGCAGCATACCCGCCATGCATCCCCACCATACCAAGCCAAAGTGGATTATCGGCAGGAAAACCACCAAGCCCCATAAGGGTAGAAGCCACGGGAATTTGCATAGTTTCTGCCACATCAAACACGGCCTTGGCAGCTTCGGAATTGATAACCCCGCCACCAATAAGCAATAAAGGAGCTTTGGCTTCTGTCAAAATCTCTACAGATTTGCGCAATTGGTTTAAATTGGGGCGATACGTAGGATTGTAGCTACGCATATGTGTGGTTTCTGGCCAAATAAATTCTGTAGTACCTTGCACAATATCTTTAGGTAAATCCACAAGCACAGGGCCGGGACGTCCAGAACGGGCCAAATAAAAGGCTTGGCGCAAAATATGAGCCAATTGTGTAATATCTTTTACAAGGTAATTATGCTTGGTACAAGGGCGTGTTATACCAACAATATCTACCTCTTGGAAGGCATCGTTGCCAATAAGAGGAATGGGCACTTGTCCCGTAATAATAACAAGAGGAATGGAATCGCAATAAGCTGTGGCTATGCCTGTGACAGCATTGGTAGCGCCTGGCCCTGAAGTCACAAGGCAAGTACCCACCTTACCGGAAGCACGGGCATAGCCATCGGCTGCATGCACAGCGGCTTGCTCATGTCGCACAAGAATGTGCCGTAAATCTTCATGACGTGGAATTTCGTCATAAATATCAATTACTGCACCACCTGGATATCCAAAAATAGTGTCAACCCCTTCACGCTTGAGCGTTTCGAGCAGTATCTGTGCACCAGTCATTTTCATTGCTTAACTCTCCTGAGTATATTTATCAAGCATAGTTATGAGGCGAGTTTTCCCTTCAAGTTTTTGCTTTTTCAATTGTTTTAATGTTTGCTCTTCGGTAGGTGTGCGGAAGTGCTTTGCTTCCAACTTGGTTACCTGCTTGGAGTACAAAAGATGGTCGTCCCAAGCGTCTTGTAATTCAGGATCTGTGGGGGCATACTTTTCAAGTAACTCTTTTTCGCGTTGTTCCATCTAAATTCTCCTTAGATTAATGGTTAATGAACACAAATCTTACCCAAGGTGTAAACACCTCTTCAAAGAATGCGTGCACACAAAAATATTATATCTTTATGTAATATATAACTATTATCGTGTTATTGCATGGTTGCTGCCCATTGCAACAAAGACTTTACCACTACCCACTCCAATAATTGAATGACAATCAAGACAATCACGGGAGAGAAGTCTATGCCACTTGTGTACGTAAAAGGCAATAGTTTTCGTATACGATAATACACAGGCTCCGTCAAAGTGCGCAAAGTACGCACAATGGGGTTATACGGATCAGGGCGCACCCATGTAAGCAAGGCAGAAATAATAACCACCCAAAAATACACTTTAAGCAAACCGCCTAAAATCATCGCTATGGCTTGTAACGTATTGGCTAACACAATCATTTTTTTCCTCTTATCCCCTCTCTTATTGTACGAGAGGCGTTAAAATATCTTGCAAAGCGTTAAAAGAGTCCACATTTACCGTCGCCGCAAGGTGCGGGCTTTCATAAGCCGCAAAGGGCACCCCTGCTGCGGCAGAAGCTTGTTGATCTGTTTGACTATCTCCCACAAAAAGCACGCTTTCTTTGGGAACATTCCATTGCTCCAAAATGGCAAAAATACCCTCTGGGCTGGGCTTTGGCGCCACATCTACAGCGGTCATTATGGGAGAAAATTCCTTTAAAAAGGTAAATTTATTTACCACATGTTGCATGCCATCCGCACGGTTGGTATGCACTGCAAGGCGTATATTTTTTGATTGTAACCACAACACAAAATCATAAAACTGCGGTTTTAATTCCACCATAGGCATAATATCACGCCCATAGCTGACTGTTTTCTTTGCTACTTCAGAAATTTGCCCATGCAAATGCTCGGGAATAAGATATTCTAAAGCTTGCCGCGCTGTAGCCATATAAGTATACACCTCTTGCTCAGGCGTAATGGGCGGCATATCAAAAGCTTCGAGAATTTTATTATAATATAAAGCGTTACAAGCTTTTGAATCAATAATAACCCCATCACAATCAAAAATAACCCCAAAGATTTTTGCGGGAAGCGCTGCAAATGATGCCATTACCATGACTCCAAGATAATACAATGTAATTTTTTTTCAAGCCACGGCGCGGCCTTAAGGG
>CAYJHX010000245.1:0-3607 GCA_964369395.1 uncultured Desulfovibrionaceae bacterium | reverse complement strand
TTTTCCACAGACATTCGCGAAAAAATTCTTGGCGCCAATGCCCATGCCGTGGTCATGCCACTTTTTCCCGGAGCTTTGGACGAAACCCAAGCCGCCATGGATACAACCTTACAAGTGCCTGGGGTAAAAAAAGCCACCCCTTTCATTTATACAGAGGTTATGCTTTCGTCACCCCAAGGGGTTAAGGGGCTTGTACTTCGCGGCATTGACCCCGATACCGCCCCTGAGGTGCTTTCCATGTTGCGCAATATACAGCGCGGCTCTGTGGAGGCGCTAAAAAGCGATAAACCCGGCCCTCCCGGCATCATTATCGGGCAAGAATTAGCCTCACGCTTGGGTCTTAATATTGGCAGCAGGGTAAATTTAATGTCTGGCTCTGGCAATGCCTCTGCCGCGGGCTTTACCCCTAAAATTCGCCCCTTTACCATTGTGGGTATTTTCAAAACCCACATGTTTGATTACGACATGACCGTGGCCTTTATAACTCTTGATGCTGCGCGCAAAGTACTGGGGATTCCCGAAAATCGCATTACCGGCATTGAACTTACCGTGGACGATGTGTACAAAGCCGATGTTACCGCCGCCGCTGTAAATAAAGCCTTGGGCGGAACGGTGGAAGTGCGCCATTGGATGGAGATGAACGCCAATCTTTTTGCAGCTTTAGAGCTAGAAAAAATTGGTATGTTTATTTTGCTCACCATGGTGGTGCTTATTGGTTCTTTTTCCATTGTGACCACTCTGGTTATGTTGGTCATGGAAAAAACCCGTGACATTGCTATTCTTATGTCCATGGGTGCCACCAAGGGTATGATTCGGCGTATCTTTATGCTTCAAGGTACCATCATCGGTATATTTGGCACCATGCTTGGTTATATTCTAGGTATTGGTATAGCTTTACTCTTAAAAAAATATCAATTTATCAAATTGCCTCAAGGGGTGTACACCATGGACCATTTGCCCATTTTATTGACATGGTCTGACACCGCGCTTGTGGGCCTAAGTGCTATGCTTCTTTGCTTTTTAGCCACCATCTACCCTGCGCGTCAGGCGGCACGGTTGCAACCTGCCGAGGCTTTGCGCTATGAATAATAAAAAAATTTTATATTCTTTAGAAAATGTCGGAAAAAAATTTTCTGAAGCAAAAGAAAGTCTAGAAATTTTCAAGAATATCAACTTAGTAATACATGCGGGAGAAGCTATTTCCATAGTGGGTTCGTCGGGTTCTGGCAAATCTACCCTCTTGCATCTTATGGGAGTTCTTGATATTCCTTCGGAGGGAAAAGTCTTTTTTGATGGAAAAGATGTGCAGGAACTCTCCATGGATGCCAAGGCGCATTTGCGCAATACCTCCATGGGCTTTGTTTTTCAATTCCATCATTTACTGCCAGAATTTACCACAGTAGAAAATGTGGCTATGCAGGCAATAATAGCCGGAATGCCACGAAAAACAGCCACAGATAAAGCCGTGGACATACTACAAAGGGTAGGCCTTGGCGATAGATTGACACACAGAGTGACCACCCTTTCAGGTGGCGAAAGGCAAAGAGCTGCCATAGCGCGGGCCGTGCTTATGCAGCCTCGGGTGCTTTTGGCTGATGAGCCTACGGGCAATCTGGATGCCAAGTCTGGAGCAGGCATTGAAGAACTGCTTTTAGAGCTTAATAACGAACTTGGCATGACCTTGGTGGTCGTAACACATAACAATGAATTGGCAACAAGTATGGAGCGCTGCTTAGAGCTTCGTGCAGGAGTGTTGTATGAAGAAAAACGTACTTAATTGGGGAATTTTTTTAGCCATTGCTGTAATGAGTTTTAGCACGTCCATGGCTTGGGCGGCAGGAAAAGTGCTCATTTTGCCTTATCAGGTCAATGGCGATGCCAGCAAGGCCTCTTTAAAGCAAGATGTGCCAGAACTATTGGCTGAAAGATTACGTGCAAAGGGCATGACCATCATTTCTCCCGCAGAAGCTGCGGCCTTGTTGCAAGCTCAAAATGTCACGGAACTAGACATTAGTACCGCGCGTCGTTTGGGCCGTGCTGCTGGCGCCACTACTGTGGTGTATGGCGTGTTTAACCAACTGGGCGATGGTTTTACCCTTGATTCGCGCGTTGTTCCCATCAGCACCAATCAAAACGCTGATGTGGTGACCTTGCAAAAACAAAATATTATAGAACTTGCCAGCGCCGCCGATGAGCTTTCTGCGCGTGTCTCTGGCGGTGGGCCTGCTATTCCTGCCTCAGCCAATACTGGCGCTGTTCCCATTCTTACCCCCAATGGTCCTTCAGCTCCCTTAGCACCGGTGGTTTCTGCCTCTCAAAGGCCGTTAACAGCCCCTGTGGGTACCATCAAAAAAGGTGCCCTGCGCGATATACAAGTAAGGGGTTTACGCATTATGGATCCTGACGCTGTGCTCATGCGTCTTTCTTTGCGTCCTGGCGACTTTCCCGATGAAGCCCTCATCAATGACGAAATAAAGCGCATTTGGGAAATGGGATACTTTAGCGATGTGCAAGCACAAGTGACCCCCGGCCCCGTACTTGTTTTTAGCGTGGCAGAAAAGCCCCGCGTTGACGACATTACCGTGGAAGGGTCTGACGAAGTAGACCAAGAAGATATTATTGCTGCCATGGGCACCAAAACGGGCAACGTACTCAACGATAAAATGCTGGCCGATGATATACAAAAAATCAAAGACCTTTATCGCAAAGAAGGCTTTTATCTTGCCGATGTAAAGCACAGCTTGGTAGCCCAACAAGGGGGCACAGGTGCGCGCCTTATCATTACTGTGATAGAAGGGGAAGAGCTGTTCATTTCTGATGTTAAAATCAACGGCTTAAAAAATCTTGATCAGGGTGATTTAGAAGACTATATGGCTTTACGCCCACGCAATATTCTTTCTTTCTTCACAGGCACTGGCGTACTTGAAGAAGAATATCTAGAGCGCGATACCAACGCCATTGCCGCTTATGGCCTTAATGAAGGCTATGTGGATATTCAAGTAGCTGCCCCTGACGTGGAATATACCAAAGACGGCATTGTAGTGACCTTCAATGTGGATGAAGGCCGTCGTTATAAAATCAAAGAAGTGAAATTTGGCGGACAACTTATCGATGATGAAGACAAGCTGCTCAATCTTGTAGGCATGGACGAGCAAAAAGAAGATAATGAATACTTCTCGCTGACCGTCATGCAAGAAGATGCCAAAAAAATTAAAGAGTTTTACGGCGACCAAGGCTATGCCTTTGCTGAAGTAGACCCCAAACTCATGAAAGATGAAAACGGCGATGCTGTCATCACCGTGGGCTATTTTGTAAATAAAAAGCAAAAAGTGTTCATTCGTCGCGTGGTGCTAGAAGGTAACGAAAGAACACGCGATAACGTTTTGTTGCGTGAAATGCGTATTGCTGACGGCGATATGTATGAAGGGGCCAAACTGCGCCGCTCTACTGAACGTTTGAACAGATTGCGTTATTTCAGCGCTGTAGATGTGGAACTTGTGCCTACACAAAATCCTGAAGAAGTAGACTTAAAAGTAAAAGTAAAAGAAGATAAAACCGGCGCCGCCATGGCAGGTATTGGCTACTCCACCTATTATGATGTGGGTGT
>CAYJHX010000244.1:0-3622 GCA_964369395.1 uncultured Desulfovibrionaceae bacterium | reverse complement strand
AAAGTTATTTGGAAAGGGGGGCTGGGGGAAGAACCTTTTTTCAAAAAGGTTTTCCCCGGTAGATTTTACTAGATGTTTACTATCTCTTATTCGAAGATAACATTAACAACTTCACTTTCGCTATCGTTACGCTTTTCCACCGTACCAATGACCCAAGCGTCAATGTCCATGGCTTTAACACGTTGCAGCACTTCTTCGGCATTTTCATCAGGAACAACTAAAACATACCCAATGCCGCAGTTAAAAATTTGCAACATTTCTGGCCAAGAAAGTTTGCCTTCTTCCTTTAACCATGTAAATACTGGGGGCATATCCCACGAGCCAAAGTTAATACTTACTTGCACTTGCTGTGGTAATACACGAGGAATATTATCGTAAAAACCGCCGCCAGTAATATGTACCATGCCGGCAATGGGGGCGTCGCGTAATAAATGTTTAATAACATCTACATAGATAATGGTAGGGGCTAATAACACCTCGGCACAGCTTTGTTCTGTACCGGGAAACATATCGTCTTTTTTCAGGCCGCTTTGTTCAAATATTTTACGTGCCAAAGAGTAGCCATTGGAATGCAAGCCTGAAGAAGCGATGCCAATGATTTTGTGCCCAATGCGTATGTCGCTGCCGTCAATAATTTTGCTATTATCTACAATGCCTACGCAAAAGCCCGCAAGGTCATATTCACCATCGGCATACATACTGGGCATTTCTGCCGTTTCGCCACCAAGCAAGGCGCATTGGGCTTGCTTACAGCCTTCAGCAATGCCCTCAATGACTTTTTCTGCTTTATCTACGTCAAGACGACCGGTAGCAAAATAGTCAAGAAAGAAGAGAGGCTTTGCCCCTTGTACTAAAATGTCATTGACACTCATGGCAACAAGGTCTATGCCCACAGTATCGTGCTTGTCAAAAGCAAAGGCTAGTTTAAGTTTTGTGCCCACACCATCGGTGCCAGAAACAAGTACCGGTTCATCCATACCCGCAAGATCGGGACGGAAAAGACCACCAAAACCACCGATGTCGGATACAACACCACGAATGGCGGTTTTCGCTACAGATTTTTTAATACGAGAGACAAGCTCATTGCCTGCATGAATATCTACGCCTGCATCAACATACGCTTTTGCGCGCCCTGAGGACATGTTTGGCTCCTTGTGAAAAATGATAATATAGGATACTAACAAATTTCTTGGAAATACCCAAGTAACTTTTATAGGGTTTTTTTGCTAAATAGCACTAGATTATATGTAACATTTATGTTTTATTGGTAAATATAAATGTGGTACGGGAATTTTTTTATGCGTAAGAATGTATTTGTTTTGTTATTTCTATTGGTTAGCTTTGTAGTGTCTTTTGTGTTCACTGAAGGGAAATCTTTCGCACAAAGAAAAGACAAGGTGTATGGCACAAATTTAGAAAATGATCCTCGTAAAGGTACGGTGCATATTTGGACGGACCCTGAAACGGGCGATCGTATGACCGTTGTACGTCCGGGAAAAAAGGACGCAGATACTTCTACTTACGCCCCACAAAATATGCCCATTATTGTGTATCCGCAGGTAACGCCTCAGGGGCCTGGCCGCCCGCCGTATCCTGGCCGCCCTGAATACCCTAATAGGCCTTATCCTTCGCCCAATCCCGGTCATTCTGGTGCTACTGGTTATCCTGTGCCGCCCATACATCCCGGTATTCCTGTAGGGCCTATTTCGCCGAGCAATGGACAGCCTAATGCGGTACCCCCCACGTTTGGTCCTTTACCTCATGCACCTGTGACACCAAATAATCCTGGGCATTTAGTTAACCCCATACAGTCTTTACCCCCTGCAAAATCTAATTTTGGCGGGCATTTAACGCAGCCTTTATTTTCAAATATGAGTGAGGGCGCTTAACATGTCTGCAACCTTATTATGGCGAAAAGGCGCAGGGAAAAAAGTGCAATGCACTCTTTGCCAGCACCGTTGTGTTATTGGCGTTGGTAAAAGAGGCCTGTGTGGCGTACGTGGAAATAGAAATGGAGCGCTTGAATCGCTTGTTCTGCAAAAAGTTGCTTCTATTGGTCTTGATCCTGTAGAAAAAAAACCTCTCTACCATTATAAGCCCGGATCAAAGACGTTTTCTTTTGGGACAGCGGGCTGTAATTTTGCTTGCTCATACTGTCAAAACTTTTCCACCTCGCGGGCTCCCATAGATAGCGGTACCTTGCCTGGCAAAACAGCTACGGCAGATATTTTGATAAATCAGGCTCTTAAATATAAAGCGAAAAGTATTTCCTACACCTATAACGAGCCTACCATCTTTTTTGAATTGATGAATGAAGTCGCTTCAAAAGCCAGCATACAAGATTTAGATAGCATTTTAGTGACCAATGGCTATCAATCGCCGGAGTGCCTTTCCTATTTATATCACAAAATTACCGCTGCCAATGTGGATTTAAAATCCATGCGCGAAAAGTTTTATAACATTGTATGTAAGGCAAAACTGGCACCGGTGCTTGATAATTTGCGGTATATGGTAAATATGGGGTGGTGGGTAGAAGTGACTACGCTACTGATCCCTAACTTTAATGACAGCGAAGATGAATTGCGTGACATGGCGCGTTTTATCAAAAACGAGCTAGGCCCCCATGTGCCTTGGCATATCAGTCGTTTTCATGGGGCGTATAAAATGCAAAATGTACCGGCAACGCCTCAGGATAGAATGGAAAAAGCTCGTAATATTGGCCGTGAAGAAGGACTGTATTACGTGTACCTTGGCAATGTAAACAGCCTTTCTGGTGCAGCGACCCTGTGTCCCGATTGCGGGGCTACCTGCATTGTGCGCGAGGGGTTTTTAAGCAAAAATGGCTTGAGAAAAGGCTGTTGCCCCAAATGTAAACGTAAGATTGAAGGTATTTGGTAAATGTTGCTCATTTATACCGGTAATGGCAAAGGCAAAACCTCCGCTTGTGTGGGGCAAGCCATACGCGCCTTGGGGCAAGGCCTTAGAGTGGCCTTTGCACAATGCATGAAAGAAGATGGAAAGGCCGGCGAGCAAAAAATGCTTCGTTCACTACTAGGCGATTTGTTTTATGTGGGCGGTAAAGGTTTTTTTCGTCACGAAGAAGAAAGGCTACTGCATCGAGAAGCCGCTGTATCCACTCTTGCATGGGCCCAAACGCGTTTACCAAATCTTGATATGCTTATTCTAGACGAGTGTCTTTATGCCCTTAAAGCAGACTTGTTGACTCAAAAAGAACTGTTAGAATTTATAGAAAAAACCGTGCTATGCAACACTCATGTGGTGCTTTCGGGGCGTGGCGCTCCAGATTGGCTTCTAGAAAAAGCTGACTTGGTGACGGAAATGCTTGAGGTTAAGCATCCTTGGCGGGGGGGGGTAGGGGCTACTCTTGGCATCGAATATTAGTAGGCTGTTGAAAAAAGGTAATCTACTTCGTTAAGCTCGTTTTTTCTTTTGGCATGGACCAGAAGAGTCCTATGCCTTCAAGAAAAAACTTTGCTTGCCTCGTATCTTACCTTTTTTGAACAGCCTACTAAGCTGAATGACTGAAAAAAGGTAATCTACTTCGTTAAGCTCGCTTTTTCTTTTGGCATGGACCAGAAGAGTCCTATGCCTTCAAGAAAAA
>CAYJHX010000243.1:2569-3632 GCA_964369395.1 uncultured Desulfovibrionaceae bacterium | reverse complement strand
TTGGCCACCACAGCCAATACTGCCCCCTTCATCGGGCTTTTTGGTACGGTATGGGGCATCATGAGCTCTTTCCAATCCATTGGCCTTTTAAAATCTGCCTCTTTAGCCACTGTGGCCCCTGGTATTTCTGAAGCTCTTGTGGCCACGGCCATTGGTCTTGCGGTGGCTGTGCCTGCCACCATTGGCTATAATATTTTCTTAGGTCGCCTTGGCGAAATTGAAAATATGTTGACCAATTTTGCCGGCGTCTTCTTAAACCGCGTTCAACGCGAACTCCACGCACAACGAGCATAATATGGGCGCCAATATAGGAAATAAAGGCGGCTTTGTGGCCGATATCAACGTAACTCCCTTTGTGGACGTTATGTTAGTGTTGCTTATCATCTTTATGGTAGCGGCCCCCATGATGAGCGAAGGTTTAGACGTAGACCTGCCTCAAACCAAACATGTGGATGTGCTTCCCACCGAAAAAGATAATTTAGTGCTGACCATACGTAAAGACAGCACAATCTTTATTGATACCTATCAAGTGAATGTGGCCGAATTAGAAAGTAAACTCAAAGAATTGGTGGTGGCGAAAAACAGAAGTCTTTTCTTGCAGGCCGATAAAGACGTACCTTATGGCGTTGTGGTAGATGTTATGGGGCAAATTAAAGCGGCAGGCATTGAAAAGCTTGGCGTAGTGGCCACTCGTGCAGAAAGTGACGCCTCCAAGGCCTCTGGCAAAGACAGCACAGCGCCAGCCAAGGGTTCAAAACCATAGGTTTTTTATGCAAGCACCTGCGTATATACTTTCTATACTTTTACACCTTGCTTTCTTTGTGGGTGCCTATTATTGGCCGGAAGGGTCACACCTTAAAGTCAACGATAGCCCTGTGCTTATTTCCCTTGTGGAAGGCGAAGTAAGCGGCAACGAAGCTCCCACCAATATTATGGGCGCCCAAGGGGCTCCGGCAGAAAAAGTGGCCCCTTCATTACCCACAAAAAATCAAAAGCTTAACATGCCACAGGACGAGGCTAAACCAGAAGAAAAAAAACCTGAACCAAAGCCTGAACCAAAACC
>CAYJHX010000243.1:0-2469 GCA_964369395.1 uncultured Desulfovibrionaceae bacterium | reverse complement strand
AGGACGAGGCTAAACCAGA
The DNA here is from genome assembly GCA_964369395.1 of uncultured Desulfovibrionaceae bacterium. Lineage (GTDB taxonomy): Bacteria > Desulfobacterota > Desulfovibrionia > Desulfovibrionales > Desulfovibrionaceae > CAYJAD01. The sequence continues at coordinate 2,450 of CAYJHX010000243.1, read as the reverse complement.
AGAAAAAAAACCTGAACCAAAGCCTGAACCAAAACCTGAACCAAAACCGCAACTGGCCCCTAAGCCAGAAGATGCTGAACCCATACTCAAACCCGAACCTAAACCCAAAGAAAAACCTAAGGAACAGCCTAAGCCAAAGGAAGAACCTAAGCCTAAAGAACAACCTAAGCCCAAGGAAAAGCCTAAAGAGCAACCCAAACCCAAGGAGCAGCCCAAACCCAAGGAGCAGCCTAAGCCTAAAGAAAAGCCAAAAGCTCCTGAAAAACCGAAGGAAAAGCCGAAACCTAAGGAAGATCCTGTTGCTAAAGCCTTGGCCGAAGCCAGAAAGAAAGCTGGAGGCTTTCGCGGTGGTGGCGGGGGTACTGGTGGCGGCACCGGTGGTGGCTCTTTAAACGATGTGTACATTGCCCAAGTTATGATGGCTGTACGCGCCAATTGGGAATTTACTACAGCTACCCGCGAAAAATTTGAAGTACATGTCCTTGTCAATGTCAATTCACGCGGTCAGGTGCTTAAAGCAGAGGTTTCGCAAAGTTCCGGCAATGCGCAATACGACGCTTCCGCCGTTAATGCTGTCTTGCGTACGAGTCAGGCCTTGGAATTTCCGGCACCGCCCACTAAGGCTTACCATAAGTTAAATTTGGTCTTTGTACCCTAACAGGCTGCTAGAAAGTGCAATCTACTTCGTCAGACTTGTTTTTTGCTCCAGGCGAGTATCAAAAAATACACTCTCTTTGCAAAAAAACTTCGTCGATTTTGTATCTCACACTTTTTAAACAACCTGTAGGAAAACGATAAAAATGGCATTTCATCAAAACTTTTTTAAAACAAACTGCCAATAGCCGCTACGTAAAGCAATATGTTTTACACAAGCATATATTACACGGGTAGCATCGTAAGATATGCCCCATAGAGTGAGGAGAAAATTTATGAAAAAAAGCTTTTTATCCACCCTGTGCTTACTGTGCCTCTTCTGCATGAGCATAGGCACCAGTCATGCTGCCGTCACCGTAAATATTCATGGCCCCGGCGGTGATATGATCAACCTTGCCCTGGCAACGCCGCTCAGCGGCCCAGGAACAGAAGCCGGCGGCCTTGCTCCTGAATTACAAACCTTGGTAGAGCAAAATCTTTCCATTTTGCCCTTTATGAAACTGACTCCCACCTCTGCCATCTTAGGTGGTACGGTGCTCGACGGCTATGAGCCCCCAAAGCTGGACTTAAAACGCTTTCAAATTGCCGGCTCTAACATTGTGGTCAGCACCTACTGGCCCAGCGCCGACACTGTGCAGATGCGCGCTTTTGAAACAGCCAGCGGCAATAGCCTTATGGGTAAAGAATATCCCAATATTACCGGCGCCCAATTGCCCGAAGTGGCAGATCTCTTTTGCGCAGATTTATTACAAAAACTCATTGGCAGCGGCGATCTATTCCGCTCTCAAATTGCTTTTGTAAAAGATGGCGGAAAATTACAATCTGACATTTGGGCTGTGCGTCCTAGCGGTCGGGATTTACGCCAAATCAGCCGTTTAGATGGCAAAGCCCTTTCCCCCTCTTGGTCTCCCGATGGGCGTTTTGTGGTCTTTACTCATATTGACGATCGTTCCCACGGTCTTGGTGTATGGGACAGAAGCTCCGGTAGCGTACAACGTATTCGCTTTCCCGGAAATATCGTCATTGGCCCTGCCTTTACCCCTGGCAATCAAGTGGCTGTAAGCCTTTCTAACGGCCCCAACCCCGATATTTTCTTATTAAACCACTCCTTCCAGCGCCAATCAGCTCTGGAAGAAAATAATTCCATCAACGTCTCCCCATCTTTCGACCGTTCCGGCACCAAGATGGCCTTTACCTCTAACCGTTTAGGCGGGCCGCAAATCTTTTTAAAGAATTTAAATAGCGGCGTGGTAAACCGTGTATCTCTTAACGGTACCTATAACTCCGAGGCATCCTTGTCTCCCGATGGAACCCTTGTGGCCTATAGCCGTATGACAGATTTTGGGCACCGCATCTTTGTGCAAGACCTCACCACCGGCGCCGAAAAGCAAATTACCTTTGGCCCCGGTAGCGACGAGCATCCCGCTTTTTGTGGCGATAGCTACACCATTGCTTTTGCCTCTACCCGCGGCGGTGGCAGAAATATTTTCTTAACCACTCGTAATGGTGCTGCCCCTAAAAAAATAAATACCGGCGGCGGCGTTGTGTCCTTCCCTCGTTGGGGCATGCCACAATAATTCCCCGCTAAAAAACATCTGAAAGGCCTTTCTGCGCAACAAATTGCATAGAGGTTTTAAATCAGAATTTACTTCTAACAACGCCCATAAAGCCTCTGCTCAATTCACTGTGCAGAGGCTTTTTTTCCGCAATTTTTTCTTAAAGACATCTAAACAAAATCTACAATATACCGATGTATTATTAGCCAAGCATAAATTTTTTTGTTAATAAATCACCTT
>CAYJHX010000242.1:0-3643 GCA_964369395.1 uncultured Desulfovibrionaceae bacterium | reverse complement strand
GAGAGGTTTTTAATGAGTAACGACTTTAATACACAGCTTGTAAAGAAAATTTTAGCCCCTCAAGGCATTATCAAAAGTGGCATTAAACTTGCTCTTGAGCTCAATATCAAAAGCTCCTCTGAGCTTGAAGAAATCCGTGCTGACATTACTAAGTTAGTTACCATATGCGAGTTAGCTTCTCCTTACGATTACATCAGCATAAATGTTGAAATCACAAATAAATACCCAGAAATAATTACGGAAAGCAACGGTACACTATGTCACTATCCCATAGAGTTTCTGTCTATACATCCTCCAGAATACCATAAATGCGTACTCCTACTTATGGCGTACATATTGTCAAAAGTACTAGAGGAGAAACAAAACCCAAATAAAAAAATTGTTAAAGCAATAGCAAAGGTCACACAAGAACATTTAGCTACTGCCTTTGTAGAAACTGCGATTGAAAAAGTACTCTTTCCTAGAGGCTAATATGTTTAGACTAAAAAAACTTTGGGTAGAAAATTATAAAAACTTGCAAAACCTCACCATCGACTTTGAAGCTGGGGATGGCTTTTCCATGCTTATAGGAAACAATGGTAGTGGCAAAAGTAATGTTTTAGAAGTTATTAGCGGAATTTTTTATGCTGTATATACCAAAAATGTAAGGAAAATTCGTTCTGAATATAGTTTAGAGTACGCATTAGATGACAACATCATGAAAATCGGCTACAAAAATAGCAAGTTTTACTATAAGGCTAATAACATTAGCAAAACAAAAGAAAATTTTATCAGAGATGAGATGTTTCCCAAAGAAATTGTCGCTGTATATAGTGGGGAAGAAGCTCGTCTGTGGACAAATTTTTACCGTCCATTTACACAGATATATACAAGAAAAATCATAAATTCTAATACATACGCAGGAAATAGAAAACTGACTTTTATAAGTAAAGCTTATTGGGAAATCTCTTTACTTACAATGCTTTTATCTCAGCGAGATGATATAAAGAGCTTTTTAAAAGACGTACTTAAAATTGAAAAGATTGAGGGCATATTTTTAAATTTAAATCCATACGCAACAAATCGCACAAAAAATCCTATTTTAAAAGCCTTCATAGAGTCATTGTACTTAAAAACAGATTTACCAGATGTAGATTATGAAGAGTATGATTTAAATTACACTTTACCTTGGTTAAAAAGAAAGCTAGCAAACTATTATAATGACGAGAAGCAACTCTTTACATTGTTTGCTGACGCTTATCTTCCTAAAAATAATTCTCTCATAAATGATATTGGTATTTTCTTTAATGATGCACTTGAACTCTCATCTCTTAGTGAGGGTGAGAAAAAACTTATTCTAATAAAAGCTGTATGTGAGTTTTTTTCTAACGAAAAAAGCCTGCTGCTTTTTGATGAACCAGATGCACACATAAATGAAGCTAAAAAAAGTTCTATGTATTACCTAATGCAGAACTATAAGCAACCTCAAATAATAATGACAACTCACTCGCCAACTCTCACAAAAATTGCAAAATCAAATGAAAAGCTTGTTCTGCAAAAAGATAATGCTGGGCATGCTTTGATTGTTCCATGTAGTGATATTGAAGCATTAGAAAAAATTAGCGATGGCTTATGGACTTCAAATGCTGAATCTATTATTTTTATATCTCAAAAACCGCTTATCCTAATTGAAGGTAGTAGTGATATAACTTGTATACAAGGTGCAATAAATATATTTTTACAGCGTTATAAAAAGTACGTAGATATTGATTGTGAATATTTGCCTATGGGTGGGGCTTCAAATGCCCATGAATTTATTTCACAGCTTAAACCTTGTATTGCTTCAAATAGAAAAGTTATCGTGATTTTTGACAGAGATGAAGCAGGCGGGAAAGGCATGGATGCATGTATAAAAAAAGGAAAAAATAGAAGGGATTTTTCGACGTATCAAGAAGGTTCATGGTTCTATTTCATGCTCCCGAAAAGAGTACAACATACACAAGATGATTATTTATTGGAAGATTGTTTTTCACCGCACAAAGTTAAAGATATTGCCCTTGACATAGTACAAAACATCTCAGGTGAATTTAAAAAATATCCCAAAGACTTGCGAGAAACAATAAAAAAACGTCTTGCAAAAGAAATCACCAACTACTCTGAATCTGACTTAGAAGGATTTAAAATTCTCTTAGATAAAATACATAACATTATAACTGACCAAGAACAGTGTATACAGGTACCTTTAAGAAGGACAACTTGATTGCTAAAATAGAAACCGTGCTTCCAGCATAATCAAATCTTTTTCACCTACACCATGCCCTACAAAATGCTCTTGCCAGTCGTCAGTAATTTTACGCATTTCTGCTATTATGTCCCCTGCTTGGTTTATATCTAAGCCAAAGGGTGTAACATCACTTAGCAAATTCTCTATGCTAGCCTCACGACCCATTTTGCCACAACGTAGTGCCAGTTCTAACGGTTTAATGTTTACGGCACTGGGTACAATGTCATAGGCAGGAGTTAAGGCAAGGCGGTTTTGTTCCACAAAAAAGGCATGATTGCGTGGGTGGTCATCACGGTTGGAGCATAGGGCATTAAACACCATACGGCGGAAGAGTTCTTCTTGGCAAAATGCACCATAGCGGCGAGCAGTGATAGCCATATCTTGATAGCTACCCCAGTCACCATCTTCAGCTAGGCGGTTAAGTGTAAAGCCAGAAATGACATGCTTAGCTTTTCCGTTTTGACGGTCAAAACGCTCTAAAAGAAGCACATCACCTTGAGGAAAAGAGTGTAGTTCCAACTTGGGTATACTAATTCCACAACGCTGTGCCAGCAGCATGGTGGCGTATTCAATGCGTGGCTCATTCCAAGGGTCGCCGTGTTTGGGGAATTTAGCAATCCATATACTACCTTTATGCGATACAAGAGCTTTAGGACGTGCGCCGCCAAGGCTCAAACTTGAAGCCAAGGCACGGAGAAAGGCATCTTCCGGTAAGGACTTTTGTAAAGCCGCCACCAAGCCTTCATCATGAATGGCGTCCACCTCACGCACAATGACGAGCACATCTTGTAATTTATCCATGGGCATGAAGGAAAAGTTACTTTGCTCATTCTGCGCCCATGCCGCCATGGAACAGGGCTTATCAGGACTTGCTCCAAAGGCTAAAGCTCCCATGCGATGCTCTGAATGCAAAGCCGTCAAAATTTCCAATTCAGACATTTCCCCATAATGCTTTTGTGCCATGATGGAAAGCACTTTACGTCCCCAGCGATCGGGAGCGGCGTCACGAAAGACTGTAAAAATCTCTGGTGATTGAAATTCCTCCGTTCCCAAAGGGAGTGTGATGGGGTCAAGAGCAATGGCGTTAGGTCGCTGTATATATTTATTACCATAACGAAAAGAATAGCCACGCCCTATGGTATTTTGCTGTAAAATACCAGCAGGGATATAATCTCCACCTAGCTGAATAAAAACATAAATATCTTTAGAAATCATACTTGTTACTCATAGCTGATTTACTTGTACGAGCTTTGCCCACTCGTTCTTTTGTTTGTTTAGCAGCCAAACTTTGCCCTCGCACATCCACAGCAAGGGAGGCAATATTTTCTAAATTTCCTTCAAGGTTAAGCACCCACAATACTTGCGCCAAAATGCCCAGCG
>CAYJHX010000241.1:0-3649 GCA_964369395.1 uncultured Desulfovibrionaceae bacterium | reverse complement strand
TTTTTTTTATTTTATTCAGCACTTGATCTAAGGAGAGAAAACATGTGGCAAGTAGTACGTAAATCTTTGTTGTGTTGCGGGTTTTTTATGGCCATGACTGCCGTGCACGGGGGTATGGTTCAGGCTGCCGATACGGTAAAAATCGATGCTTTTAAGGGGCAAAAAGGGACTGTTAATATCGCAGGCGGTACGGCGCATATTCCTGTCATGAAATTGGCAGCACGGGAAATTATGACAAAATATCCCCAAGTGGTGATTACCATTGCCGGAGGTGGCTCTGGTCTTGGCGTGGAGCAAGTTTCCAGCGGTTTGGTGCAAATTGGGAATACGGGACGTCCGCTGAAAAAAGCCGAAGTGGAAAAATTTGCTTTGGTCAGCTTTCCCTTTGCCATAGATGGCGTTGCCGCTGTGGTGCATCCTTCTTCTACAGTAAGCAATGTAAGCAAAAAGCAATTGGCCGACATTTTCTTGGGTAAAATTACCAATTGGAAAGAAGTGGGGGGCAAGGACGCCGCCATCACCGTGTACACGCGCGAAGACGGTAGCGGAACTCAAGATTGTTTTGTTTCTAAAGGCTTAGATAAGGGGAAAATTCTTCCTTCCGCCGCTGTGATAAATTCTAATGGCGCCATGAAAACTGCTGTGGCTCAAGATGAAAATGCCATAGGCTATGTGAGTATTGGCCATGTGGATAACAGCATTAAACCATTAAATATTGATGGTATTGCTGCCAATCAAGGCAATGCGCAAAGCATGGTATACCCTGTGGTGCGTCAACTGTATATGAACACCAAGGGCGAGCCACAAGGGGTTACCAAGGCTTTTATTGAATATATTCTTTCGCCAGAAGCGGTGACATTTATTGAAAAAAGCGGCTATATTCCTCTCAAAAACTAAGAAAATATCTTTGAAGATAGCAGATTGTTATAAATAATAGTTATGAGAAATCCCTCTTTCTTTTTTAGAAGAAAGCCTCCTTTAACATTTTTAGGAATTGTGCAAGGATTCTTGAGAAACTTACTTTCAAACGTTACAACATGTTGAAAATGAAGAGTTTTTGGAAAAGGTAGGGGCGCGGGGGAGGGAAAGAAGCTTTTTTCAAAAAGGTTTTTCTCTCCCCCGCAAAATGCACAGTATTAAAAGATATATGCCTATGATACGATACAGTACTTGGCTCACCATGAGTGCCATAGTGTGCATATGGGGGCTCATTCTTGCTTTTGCAGTGCCGGTTTTTTTACATGAAGACGTGGGGCGTGTGCTTACATGGCAATGGCAACCTACAGAAGGGCTTTACGGTATATTACCCATGGTATGTGCCTCTATTTTGCTGGCGCTTAGTGCTTTGGTTTTGGCCTGGCCTTGGGCCATTGGCATTGCTTGTTATGTGCAATGGCAAAAACAGCGACAAAGGGCCACTGTAGTTACGGCCTTGGTGCGCTTTATGACCACGATTCCCACAGTAGTGTACGGTTTTACTTCTATTTTTGTGCTCGTGCCGTTTATGCGTGGTATGGTGGGCGGTTCGGGGCTTAGTTGGTGCACAGCCATGCTGATTTTGGCTTTGCTTATCTTACCTACCATGGTGCTTATGCTGCAAACAGCCATACAGCAGACGGCGCACTCCCTTGATTTAAGCATGACAGCCATGGGCTTTTCTTCCATGCAAACCTTACTCTGTGTGGTATTACCTGCCTGTAAAGGGTGGATTTTGAGTGCGGGGTTGCTTGCTTTTGGGCGGGCGCTTGGGGATACGCTCATAGCGCTTATGCTGTCCGGCAATGCGCCTTTACTGCCGGAATCTCTTTTTTCAAGTATTCGTACACTCAGTGCCCATATGACGTTAGTGACTGCCATGGAGGCTGGAGGCATAGCGTATAATTCTTTGTTTATGGCGGCGGCGTGGTTGCTTATTATTAGCCTTGTCAGTAGCCTTGTCTTGCGCCATTTTTTAGCAAAATCGGGTACACATGTGGTACAAGGGCTGTTTTGCCCTTCATGGTTTATACGATTTTTTCAAATGTGTTGCCGTCTAAGTGTCTTCGTGTTGTGTTTTTGCGTCATTGCCTTAATGGCTTTTCTCACCTACAGGGGCGCGTCCGTACTGAATCTCGCGCTCTTTTTTGGGGATGCACCGGCGCTGGAGGCTGTGCTTGGGCAGGTACGTATATGGGATGGCATTTGGTATGCCTGTATAGGGACGTTAGCTTTATTGGTGTTGACCATTGCCTTGGCTGTGTTGCCGGGTCTATGCGTGGGAATATATTTGGCAGAATATGCCAGTCCTAAGGAAAGAAAGTTTTTTTCGCTCTTGGTGGATTTGCTTGCCGGTATTCCTTCTATAGTCATGGGTTTTTTTGGGCTTTTGCTTATTATTATTTTACGTAATACCTTTTTTCCGCAAGCGGGAGCAGGGCTTTTACTTTCAGCTTTTTGTCTTGCTTTTTTGGTATTGCCGGTGCTTATTGTGGCTACGCGCAATGCTTTAGAAAGTTTACCGGCGCATTTGCGCTTAACAGGCGTAGCTTTGGGCTTTCCCAAAGGGGCTTTATTGCGAAAATTGCTTTTGCCGCAGGCGAGCTCTGGCATCATGGCAGGTATCATTTTAGCCATGGGCCGCGCAGCAGAAGATACGGCTGTGATTATTTTAACCGGTGCCGTTATCAATGCGGGTTTTCCTTCAGGTTTTGGGCAACGCTTTGAAGCCTTGCCTTTTCGCATTTATTATACCTCGGCACAATATCAAAACGCTGCAGAACTGTCTCAAGCTTTCGGGGCTGCTTTGGTATTGTTGTTATTATCTATTTTTCTCGTTTATATGGCGCACTTTGTGCAAAAAAAGTATGCCTATAATCATGTCTTGGTAAAATAGCAGCGTACTGGCAAGGGGGATAATGGGCAAAGTATATATGAGACCTTTGCGCAATCCATTGCGTAGGGTCTCATGGAGCATTGACGCTAGGCAATGCGACCAAAAATCAAGAATAGGCGAAGCTTTGCGTCACCATTAAGTGATTGATTTTTTTGTCTTTCCCTCTGCGCCGCATTTTTTTGCAAAAACACAGTTACCAAAAATTATATGCGAAGCTTTATCAAAAAATAATTGTGCAGAGGTCTCTATATGCGGGAGGGGAGTATGAAAAGTTTACAGGTAAAAAATCTTTCGGTGACCTTACAGGGCATATCTGTATTGCGCAATGTATCTTTCGCGTTGGATGCGGGTGGGGTGAGTGTGATGCTTGGGCGTTCGGGTGCGGGAAAAACTACATTATTGCGCGCCATAAATCGTCTTAACGAACATGAAACCGCCTGCTGTACAACGGGGGATATTGTGCTGTGGCTTGATGGTAAGAGTGTGCCTATTTATACGGCAAGTTCTTATGGTAAAAATGCGCCTTTGGTGAGTCTTGATGCCCTTCGTCGTCGTGTGGGGATGGTATTTCAAATACCGCATGTTTTGCCCATGAGCATTGCGCAAAACATTTTATTCCCATTACAGTTTCATGAAAACCTTGCAGAAGAACAGTGCCAACAGATTTTGCAGGAGGTTTTGCACAAGGTAGAATTGTGGGATGATGTATGTGGGCGTTTGCACAGCCCTGCTTCGGAGCTTTCGGGGGGGCAGCAACAGCGCTTGTGCCTTGCGCGT
>CAYJHX010000240.1:0-3663 GCA_964369395.1 uncultured Desulfovibrionaceae bacterium | reverse complement strand
TTATGGAAAAAATTCTGGCAGATATTTCTTTTGAAGCGCCTGATAAACCGGGCACCGAAGTGGTGGTAGACGAAAACTACGTGCGCGAACATTTAGAAGATGTGCGCGAAGATAAAGATTTGAGCCGCTATATTTTGTAATAGGCGGTCCTTATTATAATAAAGAAAGCTCTGTGATAAGAATTACGGAGCTTTCTTTATTTATTGAGCTGTAGCGCTTTTTGGCGAAAATTTAACCCATCTGCATCCATACCTCGGCCAGCATCGTATATGCCTACTACATCTTCAACGACGTGCATATTATGCGCACGGCGAGAGTAGCGTAGCATATTCTCATAGTCGGCTTCGTATTTGTTCCCTAGCCAGCCGCCGCAACGTATGAGCACCAGTTCACGAGAAAGGCAAAGACAGAGGGGGTCAATATTGCAGGGGCGCACAAGGGGTTTGCCCTCTTCTTCAATGGGTAAATAGGGAATGTCATGGGCTTTGGATACGTCAATGCGAGCAATAAGCATATCAACATCTTTATGCGCTTCGTAGATGACAAAAGCTTCTTTTGTCAGGATGTTGTCATCATCTAAAAAAACAATGCGCTGCCCCTTGGAGGCTTTGAGCAAGGCATGACGTAGGGCATTGCCAAAGTCTTTATTGCTAGGCAAATCATAATAGCGCACATTGTCCCAATGGCGAACTCTTTCGCCTTTTACACCGTCAAAACCTACCAAAATTTCAACGGCGTTTTCTTTTAATCCTGCGTACTTTACGGCTTCCATAACAGAATCAAGTGCTTGCCCAAGGGCTAGTGGCCTATCGCCACGACTGGGAATAATGATAGAATACTGTATCATAAAAGTACTTACATTACTCTCGTACTTGCCCTGAGCCAAAGACCACAAATTTTGTGGTGGTCAGCTCTTCCACACCCATGGGGCCGTAAGAGTGTAATTTTGATGTAGATATGCCAATTTCCGCTCCAAGACCTAACTGCCCGCCATCGTTGAAGCGAGTGGAGGCATTGACGGCGGTCATGGAGGCGTCTACTTCGCGCATGAAGCGCATGGCACGATGATGATTATTGGTACAAATGATTTCAGTATGTTGCGAACCGTATTGGGCTATGTGCTCTAGGGCGGCATCGAAGGAGGGTACCACACAGACAGCTAAGATAAGCGCATGAAATTCTTGTCCTAAATCTTCAGGAGTTTGGGGCTTGGCTGTATTTCCCAGTAAAGAAAAAGATTTTTCACAAGCGCGAAATTCTACACCGGCTTTACCCAGTTTTTCAGCCAACATGGGAAGAAATGCTGCAGCTTTATCTTCATGTACCAGTACACATTCTAAGGCATTGCACACGCCGGGGCGTTGTACCTTAGCATTATACACTATTTCTAAGGCTTGCTGCAAATCTTCGGCATCGTTGTCAATATAGGCATGACATACGCCCATATAATGCTTGAGTACGGGCATGGTGGCCGCTTCTGCTACAGAGCGCACCAGCTTTTCGCCACCACGCGGAATAATGACATCAATATATTTGTCTAATTTGCAAAGCAGGCCAATGGCGGCGCGATCTGTGGTTTCAAGAATTTGGGCGGCATATTTGGGAAGCCCTGCATATTCAAGCGCTTCGTGTAAAAGGGCTGCAAGGGCGAGGTTTGAATGTAAAGCTTCGGAACCACCACGTAAAATAACAGCATTGCTGGCCTTTAAACACAAGATAGCGGCGTCAATGGTGACATTGGGGCGAGATTCGTAAATCATAGCAATGACACCCAGAGGAATGCGCATGCGCCCCACAAGCAAACCATTGGGTCTTTGCCATTGGCTAGTCATGGCGCCTACGGGGTCGGGAAGATTCGCCACATGCTTGCAAGCGGCTATCATTTCATTAAGAATAGTATCGGTTAAGCGTAAACGGTCTAAGCGAGCCGCATCCATACCTTTTTCTTGTGCGGCTTGAATATCTTTACTGTTAGCGGTAAAAATATCATCTCGCTTGCTATCAAGTAAGGTGGCAAGGTAGAGTAGGGCGTCTACTTTTTGCTTGGGGGTGGCGCCCATGAGTTTGCGAGCGGCTTGCTTGGCATTATTTCCTATATTATTTACGAGTATTTCTAAATCTTGCATATATTTTCCTTTTTTAACAGGCTGTTGTGCTAGACAGCGGCGTCAAGCAGTAGATTGTCTCTGTGTATTACTTCGGGATAATGCGCATTGCCCAAAATAGCCGCCACCTCATGACGCTTTAAGCCCATAATGCGTTTTATTTCTGCTGCGGAATAATTGCTTAAGCCTACGGCAACACTATTTTTTTCTTGTGTCATGATGCGTACAAGGGCGCCTTGCTGAAAATTCCCTTCGACGCTACAAATACCTCCAGGAAGAAGGCTGCTGCCTTTGTTTTCTAAAGCGTTAACGGCGCCGGCATCAATAATAATGGTTCCGGATGGTTCTGATTGATAGGCTAACCAAAATTTGCGACGCGAAATGGCGTGGCTATCGGCACAAACCCATGTACCGGTGGTGCCGTGAAGGGTAGGCCCATTTTGGGTAAAGACATGTCGTAAAATATCGTGTTCTTTACCGGGCAAAATAAGCGTAGGCACGCCTAACTGTGCCGCACGACGGGCAGCCAGAAGCTTGGAATACATACCACCGGTACCCACGCTGGTTTTGGCACCGCACAGATCTGTTAAATCTAGTGTATGAATATTGTCTATGCAGGGCATAATGGCAGCGTCGGCGTATTTTTCCGGATTTTTATCTAGAACACCTTGAGCCGAAGTCAGATTGATGAAAAGGTCGGCCCCCACAAGATTGATAAGCAAAGAAGAGAGGCAATCGTTATCGCCAAACTTAAGCTCCTGTACTGAAATGGTATCATTTTCGTTGACCACGGGCACGATATTCCAAGAAAGAAGCTCGGCAAAGGTATTGCGTGCATTCAAAAAACGCTGGCGTGAGCGTAAATCGTCTCGGGTGAGCAAGACTTGGGCGGTGCCAAGATTATGGTTGGCAAAGGCTATATTATATTGTTGCATAAGATGGCTTTGCCCCACAGCAGCGGCAGCTTGCTTGGCGGCAAGGCCTTGTATTTCTTGCGGAGAAATATGGCTAAGCTTTTGTAGTGCCGCGCGCCCTGCGGCTACAGCTCCGGAAGATACAAGAATAATTTTTCTTTGTGTGGGCTGCTGTTGTCCTTTTGGAGCTTGCGCTTGTGTAGATTGCGGACTGCTTGGCAAAGAGCGGATAAAAGCAATTTGAGCCACAAGATTTTGCAAGATAGGTATATCAAGCCCATGGGGGCCTGTAAGCACGGCAGAGCCTACTTTAATGACAATACTGCGCGCTTTTTGCAAGAAATGCCATTTTTCATCATTCAAAGCTGTATTCATGAAGGTCACTCACTCAAAAAACATTGTAGGGAAGCACTTTTTGTTTATAAATACTTTTGCAAGGTGTGACAAGTTGAATTTAAGGGGAAAACAAAATAAGGAATGGTTCGAAAAATTTGAATAATTCTTGCCACAGAAGGTCTCTTTTGGGGAGGCGCTGTACAATTCGAGACCTTTGCGCAATGCATTGTGTAGAGTCTTAAGAGTATTGACGGTGTAAACCTCCCCATCTTAGTGCAAAGCTAAATGAGAGAGTTCTGTATGTTTAA
>CAYJHX010000239.1:0-3669 GCA_964369395.1 uncultured Desulfovibrionaceae bacterium | reverse complement strand
TACACGTCAGCTACGCTCATAAGGCGGGCGCATAAGGGGATGGCTTCGCCCGCAAGGCCTTGGGGGTATCCCTTGCCGTCCCAGCGTTCGTGGTGGCAATAAGCCACAATACGTGCAATGCGCAAAAAGGAGTCGGAGCCTAATTTGGAATCTGTAGAAGACAGCACCGCTTTGCCGCGTACTGTATGCTCTTTCATAATTTCAAATTCTTCTTCCGTAAGCTTGCCGGGTTTTTGCAAAATAGAGTCGGGAATGCAGACCTTTCCTACATCGTGCAAGGGGGCAGAAAGGTATAAAAGCTCGCGAGTTTTTGCGTCTAGTTCTGGTGCAAAACGCTCATCTTGCGCCAAATAGTCTGCGAGTATTTGTACAAATTTTTGCGTGCGCTTAATGTGCAGGCCTGTTTCGGGGTCGCGCCATTCGGCAAGGCTCGCCATAGACTCAATGGTAGCTTCTTGGGTAAGATAGAGTTCTTTAGTGCGTTCGCGTACTAAATCGTCAAGCCTGTCGCGGTGTTTTTTTAATTCTAACTGGTTATCTACACGCGTTTGCACGAGGGAGGCGCGAAAGGGCTTACTCACATAGTCCACGCCGCCCATGCCTAGCCCTTTGGACTCTTCTTTTTCATTATTTTGCGCTGTGATGAAAAGCACAGGGATGTCTGCAGTCTTTTTATCACTTTTAAGGGCTTGGCACACTTCGTAGCCATCCATGCCCGGCATAATAACGTCCAGTAAGATAATATCGGGTTGGGGGCTGCCTTGGGCTAAGCGCAAAGCATCTTGTCCATTGCGAGCAAACATGATGGTGTGCTTGTCGCGTAATAGTTCGCCTAAAATGCGTATATTTTCGGGGGCGTCATCCACAATAAGGATTTTGCTTCTGTCTTCGGGGGCAACGGTTGCTAATTCACTCATGCCGTATCCTCACTTACAAGCGTCACTACGTTTCCGCTGTCGCTTGTGGTTTATACTACAAAAAAACATTATCGACTACTAAGAGTAGACATTCTCCCGTACTTGTCAAGCCATAACAGCCTGCCGAAGCCTTTCTATCTTTTGGCTGCTCTGGCAATGGGGCCGCTGATATGTTCGGCAAATTTTACCAGTAGGGCGCTTTGGGCCGCTACCATGCTTTGATAGGTAGGGCCGGCCGGTGTCGTATCTACAAAGGCTCCGCTGGCTATCGCCACTTGCAGGCTGTTGTGTAGGGTCCAGCGTGCATCGATGGTGGCGCTGCCTCCCAATTGTCCGTCAAAGCGCTGAATAAAAATGTAGAGTTTTCTGGCGTTGGCGCCATCGTCGTCAATGGAAAGAAGAGCCACATCGCGCTTGAGTAGTTTGCCTACCAACACATCCGAAAGCACGCGTTGTATGCCGCCTTCCAGTTCTTCGGCCCAAGAATTAAAATTGGCAATTTCAACGCGCACGCCAGAGCTGGGGCGGTTGATAAGAGCATCTCTATCTAAGTATCCAGGAATGTTAATCTCTTGTAAGAGAATTTTGGGCATTTTTTTGGTGTTGACAGCATTAAGCTCTTCCATGGGAGAGAGTGTGTTGCTTTCTAGCAAATAAAAGGTCGTGGGTTTAGGATCTGCGCAGGCCACAAGCAGGGTAGTAGCAAGTAGGACACAGAGTTTTTTTACAGTATTTAACGAGGGTAGGGACATTAGCGAGCTCCTTTACCTAAAATGAGAGATTGTGGATTTTTTTCAAGCATTTTAGCTAATTCACGTATGGCTTTAGCCGTTCTGCTAAATTCATGCAAGGTGCTGTTTAGCGCTTGCAGGCTTTTAGAATTGGGGGAAACAATCTTATTGGCAGAATCCACTGTGGTGCGCAAGTCGGTGGCTACGGCGGCAAAGCTGGTGAGCGCCAATTGAAGAGTGGCCATAGCTTCGGGCAATTGATTGTCTACAGTGGTTGCTGTGTCGCCAAAAGCATTGATGGCGCGCTGAATATCGCCGCGCAATGAGTCGGCATTAGCTGTAAAATCTGCTGTGTTTTCAAAAGTTTTACGCATAGCTTTGAGGGTAAGTAATAAATCTTCGTTGCCGGCAAGCTTAGAGAAAGATTCAAGAGCCATACGTAAGGAGTGAGACATTTCTTCCAAGGGCAAACGGGAAAGGGTGCGTTGAAATTCGTCAAAAGTAGATGTTACCGTAGGAATTTCTCTAGAATGGTCAGAAGAATGGTATCGTGCCGGTGTTTCGGGGAAAAAGTCTAACTCCACACTGTATTGTCCAGTAACAAGACTACGCATATGCAAACGCGCCCGCAATCCGCGTTGAATCATGCGCTGCATAAGTTGCGTACGTGTGCTTTCAGAAGCCTCTGCTGTGGAGTCTTTATCTAAAACAATACTGTTGGCCGCAATGGTAATGTGTACGGGGATGGTAATTTCTTCGTCCTTGGTGTTGGCTACGAGTACAATTTGCGTTACTTTACCCAGCGGCACACCGCGAAAAACCACGGGAGCACCCAAGGAAAGGCCGCTTACCGAACCGTCAAAATAGAGTACATATTCCACCGAATCGCTAAAAATATCTCTTCCGCCAAGGGTGATAATGCTGATAATTAGGAAGGCAAAGCCCCCTAAAATAAAGCCACCAATTCTGGCTCTACTGCGTTTACTACTCATACTTTATCCCTTTTTGTCTGTAGTTACTGCGCATCGTGCTCTCCGCGTGTTAAGAAGTTTAAAACCACGGGAGGGGTATTGCTGTCTTCTAAAAGCGCTTTGGGATTGCCCAACGCCGCCATGGTTTTGGTGCCAGCATCTAAATATAAAGCCGTGTCGCCAATGGCAAAGAGCGAAGCTAATTCGTGGGTTACAACCACAAAGGTTTTTTGTAAACTGTCGCGCAATTCCAATATAAGGTCATCTAAACGGCGAGCGCTGACGGGGTCAAGCCCAGCCGAAGGTTCGTCCAAAAAAATAATTTCAGGGTCTAGAGCCAATGCTCTGGCAAGGCCAGCACGTTTGCGCATGCCGCCGCTGATTTCTGAAGGATAATAATCGCCAAAGCCTGCCAGCCCAGCAAGGGCTAGTTTGATTTCTGCTTGTTCTCGAATGTCACTGGCAGATAAATCGGTATATTGCTCTAGGGGTAAGCCTATATTTTCTGCCAAGGTCATGGAGCTCCATAAAGCACCGCTTTGGTATAAGACACCGGTACAGCGCATGATTTTTTGGCGGGCTTCTTCTTGCCCTGGCCAAAAGGCCATATCATGGTAGCGCACGGTACCAAACGCGGGCTCTTTTAGCCCCATGAGTACACGCAATAGGGTGCTTTTGCCGCAACCACTTCCGCCCATGATAATGAATATTTCGCCCTCATGTATTTTAAAATCAACGCCTTGCATGAGGATGCGTGTATCATAGCCTACTTTTAAATTGCGTACAGAAATCACGTCTTTGTCAAACATGCTACACCTCTAGCACATTGCAAATAATAGTAATAATTGCCGTAGACACAATAATGCCCACAATAGAACTGACCACGGCCGCTGTGGTGGCTTGCCCCACGGCCGCCGCTGAGCGTCCGCAACGTATGCCCTGATAGCAACCGGCAATGGCTATGATAATGCCAAAAGTTGTGCCATAAATAAGGCCAATAATCAAATGGACAAAGGGTACCATGGATATGGTGGCGCTGATATATTCTTG
>CAYJHX010000238.1:0-3720 GCA_964369395.1 uncultured Desulfovibrionaceae bacterium | reverse complement strand
CGCAAAGGTCTTAAGGTGCAATTATGCACTTTTTTTGTTGTGCGCCTAATGTTTTTATACAATACGCCGAAAAATGTTTCAGAGGTGTCCATGCAAAAGCAACAGCAATCTTCCTCTCATGCCAGAGTTTGGGACAACGCGACGCGAAGCCTTGTGCCACAAACGTCTCAGCAAGAGGCCCTAGTTGCGGCTGTGCAGCAGTATTTTACCCAAAGTGCCGCAACAATAGATACTGCTAGCCTAGCGCATATTGACATTCTCTTGCAAAAACAACACACCTCTTGTATAGGTACTGAACATTTATTGACTGTGCAAACTGCTAATAGCCTGTTGGATATGGAAGGTAAGGCTATGAGTCAAATATGTGCCGCACAAGGCAGCCCCTTTGTGTGCCAAAAAGGCTGTTGCGGCTGTTGTCATCAATTGGTCTTGTGTTCTCCTTTAGAGACAGCCTTGATGGTAGCCTATCTTCAAGACCATACTTTGGCACGAGAGCATTTTTTACGCACATGGCCCCTATGGCAAGCACAAGCTGAAAGCATCAGCGCCTCGTATATAGCTTGGGGGCGAGCTTTTTATGGAGAAGGCAAAGACGATGGTAGCCACACGCGCCATGATTATAACATCCCCTGTCCTTTTCTAGATAATGCAGGGGCATGTGTGCTGTATGCGGTACGGCCCCATGCTTGTCGCTCTAGTGTGGCGGTAGATACACGCTGTATCGATGGCCATACAGAGGCCATTGGGGGCAAGCATAATATGCTTTTTTCCTTATACACAGGGCACCATAAAGCACGACAACATTTGTTTCAAACGCTTTGCCCCACAGACCATACTACACAAATACTACCCATGCCTACGACGGTGTGGCATGCTTTCAAAGGTTCATGATGTTTTAATAACCGTGATAAATATTAAATAGTTATCAATGGCCATGCAAAAAAAGAGGAGTGAAGCACAGTATGAAATTACAAATGAAATTATTGCTACCCATTATCGCTTTAATAGTGATACTGCTCTCTGTTAATGGATATGTGAATTATCTAGATACAGAAGCGGCGCTTTCGGACTCTATTATTAAAACCTTCAAAAGAGAAACAGCGGCTCTAGCCAATGCAGCAGATCAATTTTCAGAGCGCTCCATTGCCGATGCAGAGCGTATTGCAAAAAATCCTGCTTTAGCACAGTTTTTATTGCAATCGTCCCACGATGCTGCCAGTGTCACTGCCATGAATGAACTTTTGGCTCGCGAAAAAAGTTTGTATACAGACATTGACCGCATTGTTTTATTGGACACTAAAGGAGATGTGCAAGCCATTTCCATTGACGGCTTTGAGAAAATTGGCGCCAATTATAGAAATCGCTTGTATTATACCGAAGCCATGGCGGGCAAATCTTCCATATCTTCCATATATGTGAGCTCTACAGACAATAAAGCCGTTATTTCTGTGGGAGCCCCCATCATGCATGAGGGCAAAGTTCTTGGGCTTGTGCGCATGGCTTACTCTGTAGAGTTTTTAACAGAGACTCTCAAAACCCTTTCTTTGCCCAATGGCGGCGCGGCTTTTATTCTTAACGATGAAGGCCTTATTGCCATTTCGGATACGCAACAATGGCTTTTTAACGATAAACTCGGCCCCATTCTCACTTTCAAAAAATGGGCCCGTGAAAAAAATGAAGGCCTTGAAGAAATGACCACCGATGCTGGCGATGTGGCCCTTTTTTACCATGCCCCTACCAAAAATAAATTGCTCACTCCCGTGGTACGTGCCGTAAAAAGCGATGCTTTTGCCAGCCTAGACGAAATACTCTATCACAGCCTTATGAGTATGGTGCTAGCCGTTATCTTGGGGTCTGTTGTTGTATTTATTTTGCTTATTCCCGTGGTACGTGCCCTTAAACAAGGTGTAGATTTTGCTACGGAAATTGCTCAAGGCAATCTGAGTGGAGAGCTCAAAGTACATCGCAAAGACGAAATTGGCGACTTGGCCAATGCCTTGCGCACTATCCCTACCTCTCTTAAAGAAGTGATGCTCGAATACCGTCGCTTAGAGCATCTTGTGGAAACAGGCGACATTGCCGCCAAGGGCAATGCCAAGCAATTTCAAGGTGAATTTTCCAATCTCATTAACGGTACCAATGGTATTTTAAGTCGTTTATTGGCCATTATTCATGGCTTGCCTTCACCTGTAGTGGTATTAGATAAAGACTTACGCACAAAATACGTCAACGGCATTGCACAAAGAGACTTGGGTAGCGATTTCCACGGAAAAAATGTTAGCCAACTTTTTGCCCCTGAAGACGAAGGAACCGATGCCGACGCTATACAAAAAGCCTACCGCAGTAAGCAACCGGCCTCTAATGAGACCATGGCCCATCCCCACGGGGCCAATGTGGATATTGCCTACACAGCTATGCCTATGCTTGACAAAACAGCAAACCTAGCCTCCATGGTGCTTCTTGTAACAAACCTCACAAGTATTAAACAAACCCAGCGCACCATAGTGCAAGTGGCAGCCGACGTAACAGAAATTGCCGATAGAGTGGCCACCGCCTCTGAACAGCTCTCTGCGCAAGTAGACCACGTGACCGACGGGTGCAATTCTCAGCGCGATCGCACGGCATCTTCTGCCGCCGCCATTGAAGAAATGAATGCCACCGTTTTAGAAGTGGCCAACAATGCCGAACAAGCCCGCGTGCAAGCCGGAGAAACCCAAGAAAAAGCCAGCGAAGGCGCCCAGCTCGTCTCTAAAGTGGTACACGCCATGGGCGAGGTCAATGAAGTGTCTTTACAGCTTTCTCAAGATATTAAAGCCCTCGGCGATCAAGTGCAGTCCATCGGCTCTGTCATGGGCGTTATTTCCGATATTGCCGACCAAACCAACTTGCTGGCCCTCAACGCCGCCATCGAAGCCGCACGCGCTGGCGATGCCGGCAGAGGTTTTGCTGTGGTAGCCGACGAAGTGCGTAAATTGGCCGAAAAAACCATGAGCGCCACCAACGAAGTAGGTACCAGCATCACCGGCATTCAACGCTCCACCGCCGCCAATATCGCCCAATTTGAAAAGGCTGTAAAAATCATTGGCGATGCTACAGAGTTGAGCAATACCTCCGGTGTGGCCCTAGAAGAAATTCAAGAATTGGCCGAACATAATGCCTCCTTAATCACCGGCATTGCCACCGCCGCCGAAGAACAATCGGCCACCTCCGAAGAGCTTAGCCAAGTGTCTTCGGCCGTAAGCGAAATTGCCGATGAAATCAGCCACGGCATGAATGATGCCTCGGCCGCTGTTCGCGATTTGGCACAGTTGGCCGTCGAATTAAAAGAAAACCTGCGCAAATTGCAAGGATAAAAAAAGAATAGTATGTAATCTTTTTTCTGGGGGAGGGAAAAAAACTTTTTAAAAAAAGGTTCTTTTCCCTCCCCCAGACCCCACCCTTTTTCCCAAAATTTTTCTATTTTCACAATGAGCATAAAATAAAGGCTTTATACAGATATCTGTGTAAAGCCTTATTTTTTCAATCATAGTATTGCCTCAAAGTTTTAACTCTATAGAGACCTCTGCGCAATCCATTGCGTAAAATCTCTGCGTAATTATTCTTGAAAAAAGATTCCTGCATAATTAAAAAATCATGGATGCTTTGCTATCCATTTGCGTAATTGTTCATTCTTCGCAAACGCAAACGCCTTCGGCGCCCGTTGGGTGGCTACTTCGTCGC
>CAYJHX010000237.1:0-3734 GCA_964369395.1 uncultured Desulfovibrionaceae bacterium | reverse complement strand
TTTTTTATAACCTTAGAACGAAAAGAGATACTTGCCATTATGCCCACAAGAGGGTAAAGAAAGCAAAGCATGTTAACACGCAGAATACTTTTTCTTGCTCCGGCCCATGCCGTGACCCGTATTTTCCCGTCTCTTCGTGATGCGGGATACGAAATTGGTATTGCCGAAAATCTCCAAGGAGCCTCTGTCTTTATTCGAAAGTCAGGGCCTGGAGTTATTTTTGCGCGTCCAACTCTCCCCGGTTTTAAGGTGGAAGACTTGCTAAGTGTTGGGCAAGATGATCCTGCTTTCCCCCCTGTCATTGTTATCACTGATAAAGGCAATGCCGATGAAGCACGCCGCTTTATGGAGCTTGGCGCCGCAGACTATTGGTTGGAACCTTTAGATTTTGATAAAATTGTTGCTGTAGCTCGCGATGGCAAAAGCAAAGTGCAAGCCCCGGCTGCCTCTACTCTTGGTGGGCGCAAACCCACCTATGTGGGAGGGCCCAATATTGTGGGCGAACACCCTGCCGTTGCACGCGTTATGGCTCTTGCACGGCAAGTGGCACCTTCTAAGGCTACTGTGCTTATCAACGGAGAATCGGGAACGGGTAAAGAGCTTTTTGCGCGTGCTTTGCATGCGTGGAGTAATAGGGCCAATGGGCCTTTTGTGGCAGTTAACTGCGCGGCGTTACCGGAACATTTGCTGGAAAGTGAATTGTTTGGTCACGAAAAAGGCGCTTTTACCGGTGCCATTGCTCGCAAACCCGGCAAGTTTGAACTCGCTTCCGGCGGCACCATTTTGCTGGACGAAATTTCCGAAATGGATTTGGCCTTGCAAGCAAAGCTTTTGCGTGTGTTGCAAGAGGGCGAAGTGGATAGAGTGGGCGGCACGGATACTTTGCGCGTGGATGTGCGTGTACTGGCTACGACGAACCGCAATTTGGAAGATTGGGTTAAAGAAGGTAAGTTTCGCCAAGACTTATTTTTTCGTTTAAATGTTATCCCTTTACGCTTGCCTTCCCTACGAGAACGCGAAAATGATGTGCTCACGTTGGCACACTTTTTCATGCAAACCTACACGCAAGAATACGGGCTTGGAGGCTCTTCTCTTTCTGAGGCGGCTAGGACGTGGCTGAGTTCTTACGACTTTCCTGGCAATGTGCGTGAATTGCAAAATCTTATGGAGCGGGCCGTATTGTTAGCCAATGGACGCCCCATTGAACCGAGCCATTTTCTCCTTGATCCTGATGCTTGGCCGCTTTTTGCGGAAGATGCAGCTCCTGCCCATGCGGAAGATTCCCTAGCTGGTGGAGCGGCGTTACAGAATTTGGGTCAGGCTGGCGAACTGAGTGCAGCTTCAACCATGGGCCAGACAGGAACGCAAGGCGAGCTTCTTTCTAGTACAGGAGCTACAGGGGATGGCGCTGGTGGCTCTGTGGGTGCAGCAGGCGCGTCAGAAAGTTTTAGCGGTGCGGTGATTCCATTGCATGAAATGGAACGCATTATGATTATGAAGGGCTTAGAAGCCACATCTGGAAATCGTACTCAGGCGGCGGACATGTTGGGTATATCTGTGCGAACATTGCGCAATAAACTCAATGAATACAGAGCTATGGGTATTGAAATAGAGTAATTTTTTGGAGAGGACATGTTAGAGTATATTCGTAATAATTCCCAATCTTGGGGTGTGAAAATTGCCTTTGGCATTATTATCTTGGTGTTTATTTTTTGGGGTCTTGGATCCATGCAAAGCATAAATAACTCTGGCACCATAGTGAAGGTTAACGGAGAAGCTATTTCCGTGGTAGATTTTGACCGAGCTTATCAGAGTTTGCGGGCGAGAGTGCAACAAGAAAATCCACAAATAACTCCAGAGCAAATCAAGCAAATGCAATTACCTGCACAGGTTTTGGATCAGCTTATACTGCAATCTTTGTTGCAAGAAGAAGTGGCACGCTTGCATATGAGCGTCCCCCCTCAAATTTTGCGCGATGCCATTATGCAAATGCCGGCTTTTCAAAATGCTGAAGGTGTTTTTGATCCTGCTGCTTATAAGCGCGCGGTGGAAACACAATTTCCCAGCGTAGGGGCGTTTGAGGCTTTGGTTCGCGAGCAATTATTAGAAACAAAGTTGCGCCAAGAAGTGACTTTGACGGCACAAAGTTTTTCTTCGGAAATCGATGCTTTTTTTGATTATACCAATGAAAAGCGTGATATAGAATATGTGTTTTTTCCTGCGGCTGACACCATGGGGCAAGTGCAAGAACCTGCAGCTGACAGTGTAAAGACCTATTACGAAAGTAATCGTGCCGCGTACACCGTACCTGCCAAGGGCGACGTGGAATTTGTTTCTGTAACGCCCACAACTATAGCAAAGCCCGAAAGCGTGAGCCCCGAAGCTGTGGCAAGCTATTATGAAAAAAATAAAACGACAAAATATACGCGTCCTGCTCAAGTAAAGGCCAGCCATATCCTCTTGAGTGTAGAGCCACAAGCCGATGAGGATGCGGTGCAAAAAGTGATGGATACCATGAAAGGTATCGAGCAAGAGCTCAAAGATGGCGCTGACTTTGCCGAATTAGCTAAAAAACATTCGAAAGACCCTGGTTCTGCACCTAATGGCGGTGATTTAGGCTGGTTTGCCACAGGGATGATGGTTCCAGAATTTGAAAAGGCAATATCGGAACTGGAAGACGGACAACTTTCTGGCATTGTGCGTACTTCTTTTGGCCTTCATCTTATTAAAAAAGAAGGAAGTCGCCCAGAAAGTATCCAAGCACAGGCCGAAGTAGAGCCAGAAATTCGTAAAATTTTGTCTGAAGAAGCCGCTCTTTTGCGTATTCGCGAAACGTTAGACGTGCTTATTGAGGCCAATGTGTTGGGCAAAGGCTTGGCTGAAGGAGCTAAGGCTCAAGGCTTGACTGTAACTACGACGGGCTTGCAAACGGCAACGGAATTGGAAAAAAGTTTAAAAATTACACCCGAACAAGCAGCAAAGGTCTTGGCATTAAGCAAAGGCGTACCTTTAGATACCGCCATGCAAACCACCGATGATGGATATATTGTTGCGCGTATGGGGCAAAAAAATGAAGCTACGGTGCGTCCTTTTGAGGAAGTACAAGGGGATATTGTTATTGCTTTGAAAGAGCGCGAAGCTTTAGAAAAAGCCTTGGCCAATGCTGCCACAGCGCGTAAAGCTTTTGCAGAAAAAGAACCAGAAGCTTCTCTCATACAAACAGAAACAAAAATAGGCCGTAGCGGTTCCATGAAAACGTTGGGCACCCAAGCGGAATTGCTGGCGGCAGCCTTTACTGCTGATGCCGGACAGTGGCTTCCTTCTGCGTATGCAGTGACTTTTGATGGCAAGCCTGGTGCTGTGTTAGTGCGAGTTAAAGCTATTCACAGTGGCGCTTTAGAAGATAGAGGACCGCTTGCAGGGGCTTTAGTCAATGTTATAAGCAATGAAAAAGCGCAAAATATGTTTGAACTGTTTTTGGAAACCTTGCGTTCTCGGGCTAAAGTTGAAATTGTGAATGGGGCGTATTTGGACGCTGTTGCTGCCAACCAATAATGCACGCTGTTAAAAAAGGGCCAATTACTGCATCAGTACACAATTTTAGTTGATTCATAAGAGAAAAGGAAAACACTTCTTATTCTTTTATGTTTGTTGAATATATTATCCCCTTTTTGAAAAACTTTGTAGAGTAATACTCTACAGTAATGAAAAAGTTTTTGGAAAAGGGAGGGGGT
>CAYJHX010000236.1:0-3734 GCA_964369395.1 uncultured Desulfovibrionaceae bacterium | reverse complement strand
GCTTACGTTATGTTCTACTTGGTATTCCCCGAAATTACCGCGAGAATCTAAGTTAAAATAAGACAAAGGGGAAAGTCTTCGGGCTTTCCCCTTTTTTTATGTGGAATCTCTGAACAATAGCAGAAGGACAAGGAAGCATGGATACAGCACCCAAAAAAAGTTTTGCCAAAGGGCTTTTTCAACTTATTGCCACCTTGGTAGGCATCTGGTTCGTCATTTGGCAGGTAACGCCCGTATTGGTCGACAATATTCCAGCCTTAAAGCGCTACGGGCAAGTGGCCGAAGACAACAATATCATGCCCAGCATGCTCTACTATACCGATGTACCTGTATCTTTAGATGCTGAAAATAATAACAGAAATACTGTACGTTTTATGCCCAAAGAACATAAAGACGTGAAATAGTTTTTTACACCTTTTGCAAAAAAAAAGAATTTTCCACAAGGAAAATTCAAATGAAAATTTTTTGAGGGGAGAGGTTGGGGGGGAGAACTTTTTATAAAAAGTTCTCCCCCCCAAAAAAGTTTGCATAACAGCTACTAAGGCTTCAACGTAAACGTATATCCCTTATCCCACTGTAAATACTTCTTTGCCACCTTTTGCAAGTCTTGCACCGTGAGCTTTTTTGCCTTCTCAATAAAGTCTTTTCTAAAATCAAGATCTTGGCCTAAAATGAGGCGCATAGCTCCTTCGTTGGAGCGGCTGGCAAGGCTTTGGCGTCCCCGATAATAGCTACTTTCCATTTGGTTTTTAGCTCTTTGTAAAGCCGCTTCTGATAAAAGATCTTCTTGCACACCTGTAAGCACTTTTTCAAAGCCGTCCCGAGATTGCGCTAATTTATCCGCTTGTGTTCCTATATACAGAACAAAAATCCCTGTTTTGGGGAAAAATTGCTGGGCCGCATAGGTTGTATAGGCAAGGCCTTGCTTTTCGCGTAGTTCTTGAAAAAGTATGCCACTTTGGCCAGAAAGCACCAAATGCAACAACTCTAGAGCGGCGGCATCTTGGTGTTCGGAAGGCACTGTGGGGAACACATGCAGCAAATGGGCTTGCTCACGGCCGGGCATATGCAAATCAAGCGTTTGTTTTGTTCCCCATGTGGGCGCATTTACCTGTGGGCTTTGTGCCTTAGGTTGGGGTAAGGTTTTGGCAAAGGCTAAAACGCTTTCTTGGTCAAAATCGCCGGCCACAGAAAGCACCCAAGGCTGCTCTGCCTGTTTTTTCCAAAAGGCGACTATATCTTCTCGTGTGTAACTTTCTACTTCTTGAATAGTTCCCAAGGTTTTCAAACCATAAGGATGCTCCTTCCCAAAAAGAAAGGGGGCCACTTCAGAAAATAAATACGAAGTGGGGTGATCATCGCGCGAGCGAATAGCCGCCACTTGATTCTTTTTTTCCCGTTCCATTTCTTCAGCACTTAACGTGGAATTAACCAACACATCACGTAACAGAGCAAAAATATCTTTATTAAACTTTGAAGGCTGATTGGTAGAAAGCCAAAACACTTGGCGGCCACTGTGAGCGCCAAGCCCTGCGGCTCTTTCAGCTAAATATTCTTCCATTTGCGGAGACGTCATGCTTTTTGTGCCGGAAGTTAACACCGAAGCTGCCAAGGTTGCCAAGCCTTGTTTTTGATCGCTTAAGGCTGTACCGCCACTAAAATATAAATCAACAGAAGTATAGGGCAAGGTCGTGTCGGGAATTAACACCACTTTACACTGATTACCAAGGTCAATAACTTGCGTAGTGCCTGCAGCTTTGGTTGTATTGGCTGTGCTCTTTTTTGCTGTGGCTGGCCACGCTGCCTGTAATGCAGCTTCAAGATCAGGAAGCTTTGTTCCCTGAGGCACAAGAGCTGTCACATTCATTCTTTCCGGCACAAGCCATTGGTCCATGACATTTTGCAATTGGCGCGGTGTAATAGTCTGAAGCTTATCTAAGGCATTTTTCTCGCCCTGCGCTCCACCAAGAAAGAGGTTGAGATACCCCAAATACGAGGCCAAACCGCCAAGAGTTTCCTTGGTACGTTGTGTACTGTCTTCGATAAGCAATTTGGCCCTATCAATATCTTTTTGCGAAAAAACGCTAGCTTTTAGTGTTGCTAAATCCGCAACAAATTCCTTCCAGAAGGTTTCCACGTTTTTGGCATCTAGCTGTATGGTAAAATACAACATGCCCACTCTTTCAAAGCTATAATTGCTCAAGGAAATAGCATCCACCAATTGCTTATCGTATTTATATTTTTTGTACAAATACGACGTGGCATCGCCCCCAAGCACATGCGCCAAAACATCTAAATCGTAGGTCTGTGCATCCATAAGCCCGGGAACAGGTAAAGCAAGACCTAGGTAAACCTTGTTCCAATTGCCTTCCAGCACCGTCACATGCGTATTGTATAATTTACTTGCGTCAATGGCCGTACGCGGGGTCATATCTGAAGAATTTTTCAAATCGCCAAACAGTTTGTTACTTTCTTCAAGCACGGCCTTAGCGTCCACATCGCCCACCACTATAAGAAACATATTTTGTGGATGATAATATTGAGCAATGTATTGGCGCATAGATTCTGGCGTCACGGCATTGATGGTCTCTTCAAACCCTATGATGGAATGATCGTAAGGCGTGCCTCGCAAGGCTTGGCTATGTAACTCTTTAAAAACTCTTTGATGCGGATTGTCATTACCCATCTGTAATTCCGAAAGAATCACTTTTTTTTCTGATGCTAATTCTGCAGCATCAAGGGTAGGATGAAAGGCCATATCCTTAACAATGTCCATGCCCAAGGCCCAATGTTTCGATGGCACATCGGTAATATAGACAGTATAGTCAAAGCTCGTGGCTGCGTTTAAATAGCCGCCCACTTCTTCAATTTCTCGAGCAATGGCACCCATGGGGCGCTTTTCTGTGCCCTTAAATACCATATGCTCCAACACGTGGCTGATGCCGGCATCTTGCGGCGTTTCATAAGAAGAACCTGCCCTCACATAAAGACGCGTGGAAACAAGGGGAAAGCGATGGTCTTCTAAGATATACACAGTAAGCCCGTTTTCTAACACCGATACTTTGGCTTTGGATGTGAGCAAAGCCTCAAAATTGGGCACAGCCCCAGCCCCCGTTTTCTCTGTAGAAGGAATATTAGGATTTGCCATAGCAAGATATGTACTGCTCATGAAAACCCCCATGAAAAGTAAAGCTAAAAGTTTTTTGCATGATATATGTAACATACAGACTCCTTAAAATATTTGAGTACGTTGTATAAATAACAATCTTCTGTGCATTTGCAAGCGTAAAAAGAAAAGAAAAAAGGGATAGGTAACTAACACCTATCCCAAGAAAATGCGTTTTGAGGGGAGCTAGCCCGCATCCTGCGGGCTTAGTGGCAGTCGCTCAAAAAGGAGGAGATACGAGGCAAGCGATGCTTTTTGCGAAAGGAGTGTACTCTTTTGGTACATGACTGGAGCAAAAAGCAAGCTTAACGAAGTAGATACCCCTTTTTCAGCGATTACAAGATGACGCTCGGTTGCACGTCCTGTGCAACACAAGCTATCGCAAGCGTCGGCTACGCATGAAGTAAATTCATGCTTACCTTGGGCTTGCTCCCCTGCGGGCTTAGTGGCAGTCGCTCAAAAAGGAGGAGATACGAGGCAAGCGATGCTTTTTGCGAAAGGAGTGTACTCTTTTGGTACATGACTGGAGCAAAAAGCAAGCTTAACGAAGTAGATACCCCTTTTTCAG
>CAYJHX010000235.1:0-3751 GCA_964369395.1 uncultured Desulfovibrionaceae bacterium | reverse complement strand
TACACATGCTTTCCATTACTAATATGACCGAACATTTAGACGGTCTTCTTGCTCAAAAGGCTATTCACGATCCTTTAAAAGATCTTCCTTTATGGGCAAAAGTTTGGCCCGCCTCCTTTATTTTAGGGCGTTTTTTACGTAAATTAGAACCTGAAGGAAAAAGCCTTTTAGAACTTGGCGCAGGAACCGGCACTCTTGGTTTACTGGCCAGTCGTTACGGGTTTTCTTCGGTATGTATTAGTGATATTGTGAATGATGCTCTACTTTTTGCCAAAGCCAATGTGCTTAAAAACTCTTTAGAAGATACAGTTACTGTGCGCCATGTAGATATTAAGGATAGCCGTGCCAGCTTGGGAGACGCGCGTTTTGATATGATTGCCGCTTCAGAGATTCTGTATTTAGAAGAATTACACCGACCACTCATGAAATGCTTACAGCGCCACTTGGCTGTGGGAGGCAAAGCCATTCTTTGCACCGACATGGCGCGACGCCGTCCGCGTTTTTTCAAGCAAGCTTCCAAAAGCTTTACCATTAAAGAAATGATGGTGGGCGTTAAAGGCAAAAGCATGGAAGATGGCGAAGAAAAAGAAGAAAAGCGCGTCTATGTCTTACATATGTTGGAGCCCAAATGATTCAATTACACCCTTGCCCCAAGGCGCACGATAAAGAATTGGATAAGGCACAATCTCCTGCAGAAACCGTGACGCAGGTGCGAGAAAAATTACAAAAGCTCGATGCACAAGGCCTTGAAATCTTGTCTCAAAAACAAGACATTACACGGGTTGACCAAGGCCGCTTGGGTATTCCGGTTTATTTAAGCAATTGCGGCAAAGATGCGCGCCGCATTATGCCCACTCGTAAACAAATGGGTAAAGGGGCCTCCCCTATTCAAGCCGAAGCTTCCGCACTTATGGAGCTTATGGAGCGCTATTCTTTCTTTACTTTTTGGGAAGATATGCCAGGATGTGTTACTTGCACATGGTCTGAAGCACAAGAAAAGTTTGGAGATGCGCTGATTCCCATTGAGCACATGCTACAAGCGGTGGAAGACACCCTTGCACCAGAAAAAGCTCAAGCACTTCTGGATCTTTTGCCATGGCATTTTTTCCCCGTAACAGACCTTGTGCATATGCGTGAAGTATGGGCTCCGCTCAACTGGTTTAAAAAACTTGGCGAATTTAATGGCACCAGTGCAGGAAATACAGAAGAAGAATCTCTTTTACAAGGTCTGTGCGAACTTGTAGAACGCCATGTGTGCTGCCTTATTGATAGAGAGCAACGCGTCACTCCTAGCATTTTGCAAGATGCAAAGCATATAGATGATCCCACTTTGCAAGGGCTTCTTGATGCTTTTTCCAGAGAAAATATTACTCTTATATTAAAAGATTTTTCTTTAGATATGCCGGTCCCCACCGTGGGTGCTGTGGCCTATGATACCAGCACCTTTCCACATACTTCAGAAATTGTGTTTACCGCAGGCACAGCGGCTAGCCCTGCTAAAGCTGCCATCCGCGCAGTCACAGAAGTAGCACAATTGGCAGGAGATTTCTGCACCGCAGCGTGCTATGAGGCTTCAGGTCTAAGCAAGTTTGAAGCGCTTGAACATATGCAATGGCTTGAACAAGGCAATCTTGTTGCTTTAAAAACGCTACCTACGGTACTAGCTGATGACATTTTAGAAGAATTACAAAGCCTTATTCAAGGCCTACACGAAAAAGGCTACCCTGTATACGCCATTTCTACCATGCATCCTCAGTTGCAAGTGTCTACACATTATTGCTTTGTACCGGGACTAGCTTTTAGAGAAAGAGATAAAAATCAAAGTTTAGGGCTTTTTATCGGGCGTATTTTGGCTGAAGAATGCTCTGAAGATGTGGCACAACAAGGACTTGCCCTGCTGGAAAAGTTTTACCCGCAAGCGCATTTTTTACCCTTTTTTCAAGGAATGCTCGCATTACGCCAAGAAGAATACCAAGCAGCCCATGCCCTTTTTGCCAAGGCTGAACCTTTACAGCCAGAAAGCGATGCCAAGGGGCTTGCCGCCTTTTATGCAGGCTACACGCTTACTTTACAGGAACAATGGCAAGACGCCCTCCCCTTTTTACATCAGGCCGTGGCCCATTGTCCTGATATGAAAGAGTATTGGAATTTACGAGGCGTAGCGCAATTTAAACGTAAAGAATATGCCCTTGCCGCCGAAAATTTTCAACAGGTATTGCGCATAGATAAAGGCTCCGTCATGGATATTGCCAATTTGGGCTTATGTTATAAATTTATGGGAAAAACGGCAGAGGCCATTCACTATCTTTCTGCAGCGTTAGAGGTAGATCCAAGCCTTGAATTTGCTCGTACCCATTTAGAAGAGCTCGCATAATGCAGTCACCCGTATAAAAATCAACAAATTGAAATAACAATATAAGAGCTTTGCATAATCTCAAAATTTGCTGAAACATATAAACGCCTTGCTGCCCATTTGCGTTATAGCTCATTCTTCGCAAACGCTGACGCTTTGGCGCCCGTTGGGTGGTTGTTTCGTTTCACTCGTAATGATTTTGTTATACTATCAAATCATTACGAGAAGCATAGCGACAAAGCAAACCATGCCTTTGAAATTGTGCAAAAGCCTCAATATATGCAAGGAAACCATTAAAACAGAGGATAATTATGAGTAATGAAGTAGATAAAATTATTTATTCCATGATTCGCGTAACCAAACGCCATGGGCAAAGAGAAGTATTAAAAGATATTTCCCTTTCTTATTTCTATGGCGCAAAAATTGGTGTACTTGGCCTTAACGGTGCCGGTAAATCTTCCCTTTTGCGCATTTTAGCCGGCGTAGATACAGAATTTGACGGTAAAACCGTGCTGGCCCCAGGGCACACCATCGGTTATCTTGAGCAAGAGCCCCTTGTTAATGAAAGCCGTACTGTTCGCGAAGTAGTAGAAGAAGGCGTACAAGATTTGGTTGATATTGCCAAAGAATACGAAGCCATCAATGCTAAATTTGCCGAGCCCATGGAACCGGAAGAAATGGACGCTCTTATTGAAAAACAAGGGCAAGTACAAGAACTCATGGATAACAAAGGCATTTGGGATTTAGATTCTCGCCTCGAAATGGCCATGGACGCCCTACGCTGCCCTCCTGGGGATACGCCTGTATCTGTTATTTCCGGTGGTGAACGTCGCCGTGTAGCCTTATGTCGTTTGCTTCTTCAAAGTCCCGATATTTTATTATTAGACGAACCTACCAACCACTTAGATGCAGAATCAGTAGCCTGGTTAGAGCGCTTTCTCTCTACCTTCCCCGGTACTGTTATTGCCGTTACCCACGATCGCTACTTCCTCGACAATGTGGCTGGCTGGATTTTAGAATTGGATCGCGGCCGCGGCATACCGTGGAAAGGCAACTACTCCTCGTGGCTTGAGCAAAAACAAAAACGCCTTGCCCACGAAGAAAAAACCGAAGCCCAACGCCAAAAAACTCTTGATAGAGAACTAGAATGGATTCGCATGTCCCCCAAAGGACGTCATGCCAAGGGTAAAGCCCGTATTAACGCCTACGAAGCCATGCTCTCTCACGAAAGCGAAAAACTGGCGCCAGACCTTGAAATCTACATTCCCCCAGGACCACGGCTTGGTAAAAGCGTCGTTGAAGCCAAGGGGCTTAAGAAAAGCCTTGGCGACAAGCTGTTGGTGGAAGGGCTTGATTGCATCATTCCTGCCGGAGCCATTGTGGGCATTGTGGGCCCCA
>CAYJHX010000234.1:0-3786 GCA_964369395.1 uncultured Desulfovibrionaceae bacterium | reverse complement strand
CTTTTACGTGTTGCGTGGGGTCTTTTGCTTTATCAGGCCGTTGAAAAAGTACAATTTTTGAACAGCTTGTAGGAAAAGGATGAAAAAGACATTTCGCCAGAAAATTTTTTAAAACTAACTTTTTAATAGGCTATTATACTAGTGCAGGAAATAAAATACAAGTACGCTCTTATTTGATACCGATAAAGTGACATTTTTAAGAGGCTCATGAAGTGAGACCTCTGCATAATTCTAAAAAATACTAAAACACATGGATTGCTTCGCTTCGTTCGCAATGACTTTCGTTGTAATACCAAGTCATTGCGAGAAGCGCAGCGACGAAGCAATCCATGATTTTTTAATTGCGCAAAGGTCTCGAAGTGTAGGGAATTGGGGAAAGATACCATCGGGGCGATTAACAGACTGTTGCAATGGTTTTGATAGAATTTTTTTGCAGGAACCTGTGATGAAGCGCGTTTTGAAAGGGTAGGGGGCTTGGGGGAGGGGAAAACTTGTGGGCGCTAGCACAAGTTTTCCCCTCCCCCAAAAAAGGCTTTTAACTATACTTGTATAAAGCGTAACTGCTCATTTTCCACATCCACCTGTACTGTATGCCCATCAAGAATTTCTCCGGCAATGAGCTTACGAGCCAGCGGCGTTTCCATATGGTGTTGAATATAGCGCTTTAAGGGGCGAGCTCCGTAGATGGGGTCATAACCGGCTTCGGCCACAAAGGCACGGGCTGCATCGGTCATATCTAACTTTACTTTGCGTTCTGCCAAACGGTGCCGTAGGCGTTCTAGTTGCAAGTCCACAATGCGCGCCGTTTGCTCTAAGGTTAAGGACGTGAAGAGCACCGTTTCGTCAATCCGGTTCAAAAATTCCGGCCTGAAGTGTTGGCGTAATTCATCCATGACCAGTCCTTTGGCTTCTTCAGAAAGCACGCCTTGAGCATCGATGCCTTCTAACATATGCGTAGAGCCTATGTTGGAGGTCATAATGACAATGCAATTGCGAAAATCTACGGTGCGCCCTTGATTATCGGTAAGGCGCCCGTCATCTAGCAA
The DNA here is from genome assembly GCA_964369395.1 of uncultured Desulfovibrionaceae bacterium. Lineage (GTDB taxonomy): Bacteria > Desulfobacterota > Desulfovibrionia > Desulfovibrionales > Desulfovibrionaceae > CAYJAD01. Next base: position 2,740 of record CAYJHX010000234.1, on the reverse strand, counting down.
TTGTAACAGCGTATTGAAGACATCAGGATGGGCTTTTTCAATTTCATCAAAAAGCACCACGGAATAAGGCTTGCGGCGCACGGCTTCAGTCAACTGCCCGCCGGCATCGTAGCCCACATAGCCGGGAGGGGCCCCAATGAGTCTGGCCACCGAATGCTTTTCCATGTATTCGCTCATATCCAGACGCACCATATTATCTTCGGTATCAAAGAGGGCTTGGGCTAGCGCTTTGCAGAGTTCTGTTTTGCCTACGCCTGTGGGGCCCAAGAAGAGGAAAGATCCTGTGGGACGCAAAGGGTCGGCAAGACCGGCACGCGCACGCAGCACGGCATCGGCCACAGCTTTTACCGCCGCTTCTTGACCTATAACGCGTTCGTGTAATTCATCACCAAGGCGCAAGAGTTTTTCGCGCTCTGACTCTAGCAGGCGATTAACGGGAATGCCCGTCCAATGACCCACCACAGCGGCAATATCTTCGGGACGTACTTCTTGCTTGAGCAAGCTTTGTTTGCCGTCATTGCCGTTTTCTGCCTCTTGCAATTGCTTTTCAAGGCCGTGCAAGGTGGAGTATTTCAATTCTGCCACGCGGTTTAAGTCGTAGGCGCGTTCGGCTTGCTCTATGGCAAGGCGGGTTTGTTCAATACGCTCTTTAATATGGCGCACAGCGTCAATGGCCCCTTTTTCGCTTTCCCACTGTTCGCGCAAAACCCCTTGATTTATGCGTAGTTCGGAAAGTTCGCTTTCGAGCTTTTGCAAGCGTTCTTGGGAGGCAGCGTCGGTTTCGCGGCGCAGGGCTTCGCGCTCGATTTCTAATTGCATAACCTTACGATTGGCCACGTCCAATTCTTCGGGCAGGGAATCAATTTCGGTGCGAATCATGGCTGCCGCTTCGTCCACCAGATCAATGGCTTTGTCGGGCAATTGCCTGTCTGAAATATAACGATGTGAAAGGGTTACCGCTTCTACTATGGCAGAATCGCTGATGCGCACCCCATGGTGTACTTCAAAGCGTTCTTTAAGGCCGCGCAAAATAGAAATGGCATCTTCCACCGTGGGCTCATCTACCACCACAGGTTGAAAACGACGCTCAAGGGCAGGGTCTTTTTCGATGTACTGACGATATTCATCTAAGGTGGTGGCACCCACGCAATGCAATTCGCCGCGGGCCAGCATGGGCTTAAGTAAATTGCTGGCATCCATGGCACCGTCGGTTTTGCCTGCGCCTACAATGGTATGTAATTCGTCGATGAACAGAATAATCTGTCCTTCCGATTTTTCCACTTCACCCAGCACCGCTTTGAGGCGCTCTTCAAATTCTCCGCGGTATTTGGCGCCAGCGATAAGAGCCCCCATATCCAGCGCATACAACGATTTTCCTTTGAGGCTTTCGGGCACATCGCCATTGACAATACGAAAAGCAAGGCCTTCCACAATGGCGGTTTTGCCAACGCCGGCTTCCCCGATAAGCACAGGATTATTTTTTGTGCGGCGCGATAAAATGCGCACCACACGGCGAATTTCGTCGTCACGCCCAATGACGGGATCCATCTTGCCTTGGCGGGCGGCTTCGACTAAATCTCTGCCGTATTTGCTGAGGGCTTCGAAGGTGTCTTCGGGGTTGGCGGAGGTAATGCGCGCACCGCCGCGCAACTCTTCCATGGTCATGACAAAACGAGCCTTGGTAATGTTGTATTCTTTCCACAACGTCCCCAAGGGCGTGGCAGCAGCTTGATCGGCAAGGGCGGCAAAAAGGTGATCTACGCTGACATATTCATCCTTCATGCGCTTGGCTTCGTTTTCAGCATCGGCCAGTACCTTGGCCAGCTTTTGGGTAATCATCAATTTATTTAAATCTGCCGCATTACCAGAAACCAGTGCAGGGCGCTTGTGCAAAAGGTTTTCAAGACCCACTTCAAGAGCGCGTACCTGCACGCCCATATGTTCTAAAATTCTGGGTACAATGCCCTTTTCTTGTTTTATTAAGGCTAAGGCCACGTGCTCCACGTCAATTTCGGTGTGTTTGTAGCCGGCACCCAGATTTTGTGCTTCGGTAATAGATTCACGGGCTTTTTCTGTATATTTACTGATGTCCATAGTAGACTCCTCTCCATATATATCATGTTCTTTACTATAAAAATAGGTAAGCGCACACACTTACCAGATTAAAAGTAATACCAAAAACATTTTCGTCAATATATGGCGTGTTCGTGCGTAATATATGTAAAGTTTTATGGTATGAGGGCTTTGTGTAAGGCATTGTGCAGAGGAGTAGGCAGTTTTGACAAGTGTATTGTGTTTGGTTAAAAAGAAACCTCTGCATAATGAAAAAATCATGGATTGCTTCGTCGCTATGCTCCTCGCAATGACCTAGTATTACAACGAAAGTCATTGGAGTGAAGCGAAGCAATCCATGAATTTTAGCCATTTTAAGAATTATGTAGGATTTTCTAAAAAAGGCTTGGTACTACTACATACCAAGCCTTTTTTGTTGACGAACCTTATTAAAATGAATTTGCATTTATGACATAAACTTCAAAATTTACATGTTATGCAATAGTTTAAATGCAAGGTATAGTTAAAGTTGTTTGGAAAGGGGGGTGGGGGAAAACCTTTTTTCAAAAAGGTTTTCCCCCAGTAAGCTTCGTCAATATTCTGAGCTTGGTATTAAAAAATTCAGACTGCTACACACCGATTTTAAGCTGGGCCAAGAAAAATACCGCTCTACTGCACAGCTCTGCCA
>CAYJHX010000233.1:0-3789 GCA_964369395.1 uncultured Desulfovibrionaceae bacterium | reverse complement strand
AACCTGCTGATTACAAATCAGCTGCTCTACCAATTGAGCTACGCCAGCGGCAAGAAGAGTGTTTACGCAAAAGTGAAGCGCTTGGCAAGTAAAAAATGCATTTTTTTTGAAAAAAATTTCTATTTTTATTTAATCTGCTGAAAACATTAAACATTTTTTAAATAGGCTTTTTTGAGCCTTGGCATGCCAGCGAAGCTTTTGTATTACGCGGGCCTCTTCTGCAATGTTCTTTGTCGTTTTCTACACGCATGTGTTTGTTTTAGCAAGAATATTTTTTCCTTTGCCTCGTTATTGCTGCACGTAGCGCGAGCATATGGCGTCCATATGGCTTCGTTTCATTGACATAATTCCCCTTTTCTTGACAAGAACTCTTCAAATACGTAGTATGCCGCTATACAATCACTTGTTGCTATTTGTCTACTATTTCAAGGTGTTATATATAAAATGTCATCTTTGTTTCCTTTGGGGATTTCCACAAAAAATCAAGCATTTGAGTTGCTTGCTCTTTCAGAAGACGTGCTTTTTGCCTCGGCCAGCGCCTTGCGTGAAGAAGTTTTTGGAAAGGGGGTAGAGCTGTGCGCCATCATCAATGCTCGCAGTGGGCACTGCGATATGAACTGCGCTTTTTGTTCGCAAAGCCGTTTTCATGGTGCGGCGGCCCCTGTTTTTGATTTGCTTTCACCTTCAGAGCTTTTAGAGCGCCTTGCAGTCCTAAAGGATTTTCCTTTAAAGCGGGTGGGATTGGTAACCAGTGGCGGTGCCCTGCAAGAAGCAGATGTGCATAGCCTGGCAACAACCCTTCGCCTGTTACCAGAGTTTTGGCAGGGAAGGGTGTGCGGCTCTTTGGGGCGCCTTTCTGAAAATGCTTTACAGGAAATTAAAGAAGCGGGCCTTACGCGCTATCATCACAACTTAGAAACCAGCGCTGCCTATTATCCGCGTATTTGTAGTACACAAAAATGGGCAGAGCGCTTAGCCACGGTGCAGCGCGCTCATACTGTGGGCTTAAGTGTTTGTGCAGGCGGTCTTTTGGGTCTTGGAGAAAGCTGGGAAGACCGTATAGATTTTGCCTTTACCCTACGCGAGCAAGGCATTTCTCATGTGCCTATAAATTTTCTTTATGCGCATAAGGGCACCCCTTTGCAGCATATGCCCCCTCTTTCTGCCGATGAAGCTTTACGAAGCATAGCTCTTTTTCGTCATATTCTTCCTACGGCCACCTTGCGTATTTGTGGCGGACGTGGGCATGTTCTCGGTGCACGCCAAGAGCATATCTTTGCCGCCGGTGCCAATGCCCTTATGACCGGAAATTACTTGACTACGAAGGGCATGGGTATTGAGGAAGATTGTCGCATGATAGAAGCGTTGGGCTTAAAGATAGTTGTGTAGAGGTTTTGTTTTTTATGTTTTTTTATGGGGGAAGGGAAAGCTTTTGCTAGCGCCAAAAAGTTTTCCCTTCCCCCATGCCCCCATCCCTTTCAAAACGCGCTTGATTACGTCTTTATGAAATACGATACTTGCGGCATCTTTATAGCCGGCACCAGCACCAATGTGGGCAAAACTGTAGTTACAGCAGCTTTAAGTCGTGCCTTATATATGGCAGGGCAGGGCGGACACATTCCTGTAAAGCCTGTACAGACAGGCATAGTGCACACAAGCGATGCCGATGTGAGTGTTTATAGTGCAGCGCATGCAGGGTTTGACATTGCCCCCACCCATGCCCCACGCACGCTTTTTTCTTATGCTCTGCCGGCCTCCCCCCATTTGGCGGCAGCTCAAGAGGGCCAGCGGTTACGTTGTCAGGACATAGTTCACTCTTTGGCTGCGCATAAGCATGGTCCCTTGTTGGTGGAAGGGGCCGGTGGTCTTTTTGTGCCCATCAATGCGCAAGAAAGTATGTTGGATGTTATGCAGGCTCTCGCCTTTCCTGTGGTGTTGGTTATGCAAAATACCTTGGGCGCTCTCAATCATACCCTACTTTCTTTAGAAGCTTTACGTCAAAGAAATCTGCCCCTTTTGGCGCTTGTTTGTGTAGATACCGACGGGCAAGGTGCGAAAGAAGCGCTTGTTCGTACAGAAAATATACGCTATTTGCGCGATTTTTTGCCAGATATCTTGATCATTGAGATGCCGTTTGTCGCTGATTTGGCAGAAAACTCTATAGGTGCTTGGGGCAAGGTGGCACAACCTTTGTTACCTTTGGCGCAAAAAATTTGCTCCTTGTGGGAAGAAAAATCTTTGCAAGATGCCTGCAGTACAGAAAAATGTAAGGAACAAAAAGAAATCTTGCCTTCTTTACAGCCTTTTCAGCAAGAAGAGCTCTCTTCTCTCTTAGATTGGGATAAGTCTCATTTATGGCATCCCTACACTTCGGCTGTTGCGCCGCTTCCTGTATACCCCGTCAGCCACGCCAAGGGTGTGCATATCTATTTACAAGACGGCAGAGCTTTGGTAGACGGCATGTCTTCGTGGTGGTGTGCCATCCATGGCTATGGGCATGAGGCGCTTATTCAAGCTTGCCAAGAGCAAGCACAGAACATGGCCCATGTGATGTTTGGCGGTTTGACGCATACTCCGGCGGTAAAGGCGGCACAAAAACTTTTTGCCTTATTGCCAACACCATTGAAAGCTTTACAGCGCCTGTTTTGGGCTGATTCCGGCTCTGTGGCGGTGGAAGTGGCACTTAAAATGGCTTTGCAATATCAACAAGGAAAAGAGCAGCGCACAAAAATACTTAGCCCGCGCGGGGGCTACTATGGCGATACGCTGGGAGCCATGTCGGTGTGCGACCCTATCAACGGCATGCATTCTTTATTTAATCATGTATTACCTCAGCATATTTTCATAGAGCGCCCGGCATGCTCTTTTGACGGCAATATGGATACTTTTTTTGACTCCCGCTGTTTAGAAGAGCTAGAGACTGTTTTTGCTGCACAAGGCGAGCACCTTGCCGCCTGTATTTTAGAGCCCATTGTACAAGGGGCAGGGGGCATGCATTTTTATCATCCGCGCTATGTACAGCGCGTACGTCAGCTTTGCGACGCCTATGGCGTTTTACTGATTTGTGATGAAATTGCCACGGGCTTTGGACGTACAGGAAAGCTGTTTGCCTGCGAATGGGCACATATTACACCGGATATTTTATGTGTGGGTAAGGCCCTTACCGGAGGTTTTATGACCTTGGCCGCCACTCTATGCACGCAAGAAGTCGCTGAAGGTATTTGCCAAGATGGAAACGTGTTTATGCACGGCCCCACCTTTATGGCTAACCCATTGGCGTGTGCCGTAGCCGCGGCGGCCTTGGATGTGCTGGTACAAAACCCGTGGCAAACACGCGTAGAACGTATTGCCGCAGAATTACAAGCAGGTCTTGCCCCTTGCAAATCTCTGACTGACGTAAAAGATGTGCGTGTATTGGGGGCCATCGGCGTGGTGGAAATGCAAGAGCCCGTTAATATGGTCACATTGCAAGCCTTTTTTGTGGAGCAAGGTGTATGGATTCGCCCCTTTGGGAAGCTTATCTATGTGATGCCGCCCTATATAGCAACCACAGACGATATAGAAAAACTGTGCAAAGCCATTGTGCAAAGCATTGAAGAGAAGAAATATATGTAAGATTTTTTTGGGGGAGGGCCCTTTTTGGAAAAAGGGCGCCTCCCCCAAACCCCCACCCCCCAAAACTTTTATATAGCGGCAAAAATGTGCTTTTTATTGTGATTTTGCTGCCGCATGGGAGAGGCTTTAGACAAATATTTTGTTTAATTTTGCGTCTTTTGAAGGGGAAAGGGG
>CAYJHX010000232.1:0-3809 GCA_964369395.1 uncultured Desulfovibrionaceae bacterium | reverse complement strand
CACAAAAAAATAGTGGTCAGAGACGCAGAAGAAAAGTTTCAAAAAAATAATTTTTTGTGTAAAGAAAGTTTTTTTGGGAGGCGCTGCCTCCCAAGCCCTCCGCCAAAGGGGATAATCCCCTTTGGAATCCTTATTTAGTACTGTTTTGCATAGTGAAAAACTATGAACAGGCAGCCGTTGCTAGGTGTAAGGGCAATGTACTTGCACGCTTAAGCCTCGAAGCTTTACACTGCTTTTATTGTGCCATTTGCCACTAAACTAAGAATTTTCCGCAAGGAAAATTCATGGGAAAATTTTTGAGGGTGGGCTCCCTTGTGCGCAGACGAGGGAGCTTTTTTCAAAAAGTTCCCTCCCCAAAAAAATCTTCCCAGAAGTGCTTTTGCTAAAAAAAGAAATGCTATGCCTGAATTACCCGAAGTAGAAACCATTGCCCGCACTTTAGAGCCGCTTATAGCGGGGGGCCGCATTGAGGCTTTCTCTTTGCTTTTGCCGCGCACAGTAGATGCCAGCGGTGGAGGTTCTTTGCCTTTGGATCTTTTGGTGGGGCGTACTATCAGCGCCGTACGCCGCCGCGGTAAATTGGCGCTTATTTGCCTTGAGCCTTTAGAAAATCAAACAGAAAATACACCACATATGTTGGCTGTGCACCTTAAAATGACGGGCCGTCTTTTTGTGTATGACCAAGCATACCCGCCGCAAAAGCATACCCGCCTTGTATTGCAACTTGCACAGCAAAACATAGAAGACGAAGGAGCAGAAGGCGAAGGAAATACAGCAAAAGTACTAAAGGTATGTAAGAGATGGCAAAAACAACTCTTTTTTGACGATGCTCGCACTTTTGGCTATGTACGCGTGGTGTCGCCTGCATCCTTGCGCGCGTGGCCCTTTTGGCAGGGACTTGGCCTTGAACCCTTAAAACACAGTGCTCGCGACTTGGCTACGATTTACGTGGGAAAAAAGGCCGGCATGAAGTCTTTATTGCTCAATCAAGGCCTAGTGGTAGGTATTGGCAATATCTATGCTGATGAAGCGCTTTTTCGGGCGCGTATTGCTCCGCAGCGCAAGGCAGATACGCTTTCATTGCAACAGCTCACGGCGCTCATGCAGGCGGTACAAGATGTGTTGCGTTTATCTATAGAGCAATGTGGCTCTTCCATTCGTGATTATCGCGATGCTCATGGCGATGCGGGCTCTTTCCAAAATACCTTCTTTGTGTATGGACGCAGTGGTGCTGCGTGTAAAGCGTGCGGGCATGCACTAACCACTGCTAAAGTGGCAGGGCGCACCACGGTGTATTGCGAAAAGTGTCAATTGTAATCTTTTTTGCTGAATAATCGTATATATATCATAAAATTTCCTCTCGCTGCTCTGTTTTTCACTCTATCCTTTTCCTTGCTTTTCCTTGCTAAGCGGGCTATATTCCTCCGCCTATTCTTGATTTTTGGTCGCATTGTCTACGTCAATGCCCCATGAAACCCTACGCAATGAATTGCATAGAAGTTTCATAAAAGGCCTTATTTAACGCTCATTTTATTGGCAAGGATATGAAGATGCAGATACAATTTAACGGAGAAATGCTGGAGATTTCGGAAGGCATATCTCTTTTACAATGTTTAGAATTGCAAGGGCTTGACTCTAGTAAAGTGGTTGTGGAATTGAATATGAATATTGTTTTGAGCGCAAATTATGCCACAACTCTTTTGCAAAAAGACGATATTCTTGAAGTGCTGCATTTTGTGGGAGGCGGTTAATGGATATACATGCTTGGATGCTAGGTGGCGAAACCTTACGTAGTCGCCTTTTTATTGGAACAGGAAAATACGGTGCCGACGCGCTGATCCCCGATGTGTGCACTGCCTCTGCTGCCAATGTCATTACCGTGGCTTTGCGTCGCGTTTCTACCCCTGCCAAAATGGGGAACGAAGCTTCACCACCGCAAGACGCCCATGCGCAGGGCATTTTAAGCCACATACCTAAGCATATGAAGTTGCTCCCTAATACTTCTGGAGCTCGCAGTGCCGAAGAAGCCGTGCGCCTTGCTCGTTTAGCTAAAGCCGCCGGTTGTGGCAATTGGATAAAAATTGAAGTTATCAGCGATACGCGCTATCTTTTGCCCGATGGCTACGAAACAGCCAAGGCCACGGAAATTTTAGCTAAAGAAGATTTTGTGGTTTTGCCCTATATGAACCCCGACTTGTACGTAGCTCGCTCCCTTGCCGATGCCGGTGCCGCCGCTATTATGCCGCTGGGCGCCCCCATTGGTACCAATCGTGGCTTGCGCACCAAGGAAATGATTGGCATTCTCATTGAAGAAATGGAGCTGCCCATCATTGTAGATGCAGGCATTGGTAAGCCTTCTGAAGCTTGCGAAGCCATGGAAATGGGCGCCGCCGCTTGCTTGGTAAACACCGCCATAGCTTCTGCTAGCGATCCACAAGCCATGGCCCGCGCCTTTGCTGCTGCTGTACGTGCTGGGCGCGAAGCCTACTGCGCCGGTCTTGGCGCCACTAGCTATAGTGGCCAAGCCGTAGCTTCATCGCCTTTGACAGGCTTTTTAGATGGGTAAGAAAAGGGATTGATATATGCAAAATTTTGCTGATAGCTTAGCCTTGTGGCCTGCAGAGCGTAGGGCACAAATTCGGGCTGAAGCCACGCCGGAAAAAATAGCCTCGGTATTGGGTCGTGAGCGTTTACAATTAGAAGACTTTCTCCTCCTCCTCACCCCTGCCGCCTTGCCTTTTTTGGAAACCATGGCGCGCCGTGCTCAAGCTGAAACGCGTAAGCATTTTGGTAGGGCCGTGCATTTGTTTACGCCGCTGTATCTCTCTGACCATTGCACCAATCAATGTCGCTATTGCGGCTTTAATGCGAAAAATACTCAAGAGCGTCGCCATCTTTCACCAGAAGAAGCCGAAACAGAAGCTCGCGTTATTGCTGCTTCTGGCCTTGGGCACATTCTTTTACTTACAGGCGATGCCAGAAAAATCGCCTCTCCGCAATATATTGCAAATATTGCCCAGCGCATTAAGCCTTATTTTGCTTCTGTGGGTGTAGAAGTATACGCTCTGTCTGTGGAAGAATACGCCTTGCTTGTGGCTCACGGCGTGGACAGTATGACCTTATTTCAAGAAACCTATGACCCCGAACTGTATGCATGGTTGCATCCTGCTGGGCCCAAGCGCGATTACGCCTATCGCCTAGAAGCGCCTACCCGTGCCGTACAGGGCGGTATGTACAGTGTTAACGTGGGCGCCTTACTGGGGCTTAATACCTTGGAAGATGACGGTTTTTGCACAGGCCTGCACGCATGGTGGTTGCAAAAACAGCATCAAGGTGTAGAAGTAAGCCTTTCTGTGCCGCGCATGTGCCCCCACGAAGGCAATTTTGACGTGCCCCATGCTCTAGATGATAAGCGCTTCGTGCAATACATTACCGCCGTGCGTTGCTTCTTGCCGCGAGTGGGCATTACCGTTTCTAGCCGCGAAAGCGCCTTTATGCGTGACCATGTGGTGCCCTTGGGCGTTACCCGTGTTTCTGCAGGCGTTTCCACCATGGTGGGCGGCCGCGCTACGGAAAGCGGCGAAACAGGCCAATTTGAAATTTCCGATGGGCGCTCGGTAATACAAATGACTGAAGCTCTGGCGAGTGGTGGGTATCAGGCCGTTCTTAAAGACTGGCAAAATGTAAGCTGTTGAAAAAAGGCCGTCTGCAGCGTTAAGCTTGTTTTTTTCTTTCGGCATGGACCAAAAGAGTCCTATGCCTTCAAGAAAAAAATCGTCTTTCTTGCAGCTTATCCTTTTTGAGCCCAC
>CAYJHX010000231.1:0-3813 GCA_964369395.1 uncultured Desulfovibrionaceae bacterium | reverse complement strand
TTTATTCACTACGAAAAAAGTAGACTTTATATATATTTTAATTGACATTGATAATCACAACTCTTATCTTGTGCGTGCGTGTTTTAGTAGCTAAGAGGCTTCCTTATGCAGAAGCTTTTTTTATTGTAACTCTTAGGATAGTTCATAAACGTTAAACAAAAGGAATTTTACTCATGAAAAAAATTGCAGCATTGCTTCTTGCCGGAGCTATGGTTTTTTCTGCTTTTAGTGGTGTTTCTTCGGCACTTGCCCAAGAGCCACGAAAGGATTTAACCTTTGCCTTTTTCCGTGATGTAGAGTCATTAAGCCCGCATACCACCGCCGGCGAAATGTGGTTCCAAGAAATGGTTTTTGAGGGCTTGGTAGCCATTGAAAACGAAGGCATTAAGCCTGCTCTTGCTGAGAGTTGGACCATTTCCCCCGACGGCAAAGTATATACATTTAAAATTCGTCAGGGCGTAAAATTCACCGACGGAACCCCCTTAACCGCGCATGTTGTTAAAGAAAATTTTGATAACATCATCAAAGATAAAAACTCGCTTAAATGGCTTGAATCTGTAGTATTAACCAAAGAATATAAAGCCTTAGACGATTACACCTTTGAACTCACCCTTGCTAGCCCTTACTATCCACTCTTGGCAGAGCTTGGCATGGCACGCCCCTTCGGTATGGGTTCCCCCAAAACGTTTGTAAAAGGCGAACCGCGTAAAGTTACCGCCGCTGTGGGCACAGGCCCTTACGTCATGGGTGAACACAAGCAAGATGAATATCTTAACATGTATGTAAATAAAGATTACTGGGGTAAAAAACCCAGCATCGAAAAAATCACCATGCGTGTTATCCCCGAAAGCCAAACCCGTATTCTTGCTTTAGAAAATGGCGAAATTGATATGGTTTACGGCGCCAACGTGGTGGATGCTACCACCATTCAAATGTACAAAAACAGCGATAAAATCAAATACGCCGTTTCTGAGCCTTCCTTAACCAAACATATGGTTATCAACTCTCACCTTCCTGGCCTCAACGATTTAGCTGTGCGTCAAGCCATCAACTATGCCGTTAACAGAGAAGCCATCTCTCAAGGTATTTACTATGGCTTAGAAAAACCTGCTGGAACACTGTACTCAGAAAGCACTCCCTATTGCGATATCGACCTTACCCCGTACACCTATGACCTTAAAAAAGCCGAAAAGCTTCTTGATGATGCCGGCTGGAAAAAAGGCTCTGATGGCGTACGTGCCAAAGACGGCGTGCGTCTTGCCTTTTCTGTTATTTATGACAACAACACCGTTACCGATAAGCCTACCTTGGAATTTATCCAATCGGAATTTAAAAGCTTGGGCATTGACTTAAAGCTGGAAGGCTATGAGCGTTCTACCTATTTTGACAAACAAAAAGCCGGTGAGTTTCAAATTATCATGGGTATTCCTTGGGGCAAACCTTACGATCCACACGCCTCTTTAGCTTCTTTCCGCGCTCCTTCTTATGGTGATTACCAAGGCCTTTCCGGTCTTGCCAACAGTAAAGAAATCTTTGATGGCATTACGGAAATGCTTGTAGAAGTAGACGAAGCCAAAAGACAAGCAGAAATCAAAGATATCCTTACTAAAATTCACGACTCTGCCGTACACGTTCCCCTTGTTTTTGGTAACAACAAAACCATCTATACAGGGCAGTTGAAAACAGTAACCTTTGCTCCTTCTGTGTACACCTTCCCTTTCTGGGAATTTGAATACAAATAAGCGGCTCAAAACAGGGCAATCTACTGCGTCAAAACAAAAAAGCAGACAACTTATGTATGTCTCTATACACGGCGTTGCCTGCTTTTTTGTTTTTCCTTGTATCTCACTCTGTTTTGAACCACCTATCAGAGTGTTGACAAAGCTTGTAGTGCTGTAGATGTTGTTAAAAGTCCATGAGAGGGAAATTTCCCTCTCATTATGCATTTTAAAGGGATATTATGAATAAATACATACTCAAACGACTGCTTGGAGTAATCCCCTTGCTCTTTGCCATTTCCATCTTCACTTTTGTCTTTATCAATCTTATTCCGGTGGATCCCGCTGAGGTTATTTTGCGCTTACATAATATCCCCATAGCTTCTCCGGAATTGATTGCGCAAACACGAGAAGAATTAGGGCTCAATGACCCCTATGTTGTAAGATACGTAAAGTGGGCCGTAAAAGCCATGCAGATGGATTTTGGTATAAGCTATGCTACGCCCGACCTGACAGTTATTGAGAAAATGGCCACCGCCATGCCCAATACGCTTAATCTTGCGGCCATATCTTTTGTCTTTGTTATTGTTCTGAGTTTGCCCATTGGCTTTTTGTGCGCTGTGTACAAAGACACGTGGTTTGATAGACTTATGCGGGGCTTTGTCTTTTTAACTACTGCCATGCCGTCTTACTGGATTGGTCTTGTGCTTATGTATGTGGTATCCGTAAAAATGGGCTTACTCCCCACCAGTGGTAACTTTGCCGGCTGGAAAAGTATTGTGTTGCCCGCCCTTACGGTGGCTTCTTCTTATGTGTCTATTTTTATTCGACTCATACGAAATAATATGATTGAAAATATGAAGCAAGATTATGTGCTTTATGCCAATGTGCGCGGCTTAAAGCAGAGAAATATTTTAATTAAGCATATTCTTAAAAACTCGTTACAAACCTGCGTTGTGGCCATTGGTATGAGTATTCCGCAACTCATTGCGGGCACCATTGTGGTAGAAAACGTTTTCGCATGGCCGGGCTTAGGCTCCTTGTGCATCGAAGCCGTGTTCACACGCGATATGCCCGTTATTCAGGCCTATGTATTGCTTGTGGGCGTACTTTTTGTGGTATTCAACTTGATATTTGATATTTTACAGGGCGTTATGGATCCAAAGCTGCGCGTGGGAGGCCAAGAAAATGCTTAGCAGATTACTAAGAAACAAAGAAGCCCTTATTGTACTTGGTATTTTATTTACCATCATACTTATAGGCATTTTGGCCCCATGGATTGCGCCCAATGATCCATTAAAAGCTGACATGATGAAACGCTTTGCCGCCCCCGGCGGGGACTATCCCCTTGGCGGCGATCAATTGGGGCGTTGCTTGTTATCCCGCATTATCTGGGGTATTCGACCCACCTTGGGCTATGCAGCCCTTACCATGATAGGTACCATGGGCATTGGTCTTGCGGCTGGCTTGGCATCTGGCTATTTTCGCGGCTGGGTGGATGAAGTCATCATGCGCCTTGTGGACTTGTTGCTCTCTTTCCCCAGTCAAATCATGGTTTTTGCTGTACTTGCTTTACTTGGTGTAGATATCATGAACGTGGTACTTGCCAACGTACTCATCAAATGGGCTTGGTATGCACGTATGATACGAACCAATGTTATAAAATATCGATCAGAAAATTTTGTAAACTTTTCCAATGTCATAGGAAATAGTAATAGATTTATTTTTGCCAAGCATTTGTTCCCTAGTATTGCCGCGGAATCCGCCATGCTTGCCAGTATTGATATGGGCTGGGCTATTATCAACGTATCCACATTGTCCTTCCTTGGCATGGGCGTGCAAGCCCCCACACCTGAATGGGGTGCCATGCTTAATGATGCCAAACAAGTGTTTGCGCTTAACCCCATGCAAATGATTGTCCCTGGTGTGGCCATTGTTGCAGTAGTTTCCTTGTTTAATGTGCTGGGCGATGTATTGCGCGATGCACTGGACCCCAAGGAGGAAATGTAATGCACGTACTTTCCGTTCAAGACTTAAAAGTCACTTTTAAAGGGAAAAAGAAAACCTCGGAACTGGTAAAAGGCGTTTCTTTTGA
>CAYJHX010000230.1:0-3839 GCA_964369395.1 uncultured Desulfovibrionaceae bacterium | reverse complement strand
GCTTTGGCAGAAACAATGAAGCCTGGAGTACAGAAACCGCATTGAGCGCCGCCATGGAACAACCAAGATTGTTGTAGTGGATGCAAGTTGTCAACGCTACCAACGCCTTCAATGGTGGTGATTTGAGCGCCATCAGCTACACGGCTCATCTTAATGATACAAGAGCGAACAACCTTACCATCTAAAATAATGGAGCAAGCGCCACATTGGCCTTGTCCGCAACCCACTTTTACACCAATAAGGCCTAAGCGTTCGCGCAATACATCGGAAAGCTTTTCATCATCACTGACCATAAGCTTTTGTGCAACACCATTAACAACGAGTGTTTTTGAAAGCATTTTTTCCTCCTAAGAACTGGAGCTTGTGGACTGCAATTCCACGTTGATTTCTCTTTATCCTTTACCAAAAGCACAAAGAGGATAATGACAAGTAGGGCATGATGTGCAAAAACCTCCATGCCCAAGCATGGCAATATCTTCTTGTGTTATATCAAGTCCAGCCAAAAGACGCGGGACGATAATATCAAAAATACTTGCTCTATGATACATAACACAACCGGGAAGCCCTAAGATGTGCGTATCTTCTAATAAACCGTGTAAAAACATGGCTCCGGGAAAAACCGGAGCGCCATAAGTAGTGATAACAGCGCCACTTTGGCGTATAGAAAGAGGGGTTCTGTCATCGGGATCCACAGACATACCGCCTGTTACCGCAATAATGTCTGCACCTTGAGCTTTAAACTTGTGTATGGCTGCAACAGTTAACTCTACTTCATCACTTGTAAATTCTTGTCCTAAAATGGTGGCATCATAGGCGGCGAATTTCTTTTGTAAAATAGGGCCAAATTTATCCTCAATGCGACCGTGATAAATTTCGTTGCCCGTAGTAACTATACCCACTTTCGGCTTTTTAAAGGGCAATACTTCTATGATGGGAGCCGTAGCAAGTGTTTCAAGATGCGCAATTTTTTCTTCTTCAATAAGCAGAGGAATAATGCGTGTGCCCCCTACAGCTTGCTCTTTTTTTACTTCTTGTAAACTGTGCAGTGTAGCCACAGCAATTTCATTGAGGCAGTTAATTTCCATAAGTTTTTGCGTGTTTATACGCAAAAAACCATGACAGTCAGCTAAAAAATTGACTCTGCCTTCAGAAATATCAGAAAAATGCAAGTTTTTGCCACAAATCGCCGTTGCAATGCGTGTAGCAGCGTCATTTTCGTGTAAAATTCCGTCTATTGGCTCATAAACATAGATATTTTCTTTTCCGACTCTTAATAAGGTAGGGACATCTTCGGCAAGGATGATATGGCCTTTACGAAAAACAGGGCCTTTATTGCCGTCTATAACAATTTCAGTAATATCATGACACAAGACGCAGCCAATGGCTTCTTCCACGGCTACAGATCTCATGCAACTATCAGCAAGAGACATGAATACAAAACCACCTTAATAGAGGATATTTTTTACTTTTACGCAGATTTTATAGTGTTGTCAATGGGGGATAGATATGTGATGGAATACTATTGCATTTTTGCACATATTATGGACAATCATTCAAAGAAATGGTAGGGAAAATATGTCTAAAAAGGAAAGATATTATTTGGAATAAAACACTATAAAGGAGTAACTATGCGTAAAAAATTGTACATGAGCAGCTTTATTGTTTGCTTTATGCTTGTAGCATTTACAGCTCAAGCTCAAAACTATTATGATAGTGGACATAATTTTTTTGATTCTAATTTTTGGGAAAAAGCTACAGCGGCAGATGTGGAAAAAAGTCTTATTAACGGTGCGGATATAAACAATATTTTTAAATGGTCTGACGGTGTAGAAACCTCTTACCTGATGGGTATGAATATTCTTGCTTATGCCGTAAATCGGGGAGCATCGCCAGAAGCTGCGCAAGTGCTCATAAAAAATGGTGCCACCATCACGAGCGCTGCTTTGCAGTATGCACAAAGTCTTGAGATGTTACAATTTCTTGTAAAGAATGGTGGTAATGTTAATGGACTTCGTCGAGATAATTCTACACCTTTGCTCAATGCCTTAAAAATGTCGGTTCCTATGGTAGAATTTCTTTTACAACAAGGGGCAGCGCCCAATGTGAAGAATAAAAACGGCAATACAGCCCTTTCATTGTTGTATGATTTTGGTAATTCTGAAGAGAATGATTGGCAAATCAAGGTGGATTTGCTTAAAAAAGCAGGTGCCAAACTTGGGGAAGGTAAAAATCCTCAAGAGGCTGGCATTGTGACGTATAAGGTGAAAAAAAATACCGAAAAAACCTATAATCACAAACACAATTTTTACAATCCCGATTTTTGGCGTGCTGCCACTCTTGCAGATGTAAAGCAAAGTATTATTAAGGATGCTCACTTAGATACTGCCCCTGAAGATGTTTTTGGGGAAACTCCCTTTACGCTTGCTTTAACGTACACAACAGATGCGAGTATCATAGATTTTCTTGTGGAAGATGGCATAGGGCCAGTATCTAACGAAATGCTGTATGCGGCTGCACAAAATGAAAATCCCGAAATTTTGAGAACTATTTTGGAAAGAGTGCCACCATATTTTTATGAGGAGGATATCTATGTAAGTGCGGCAGCAAAATTTGCAGCACAAGCAGGGTTGAAAGATAACGTGGCCATGCTTATTAAGCTAGACCCCACCACACGATATGTCGACTTTCCTGAGGGAAAATTTTTAGAGCTTGAAGAAGTAGAGCCCAGTAAGGGAAGGCCTGACAGAGCAGCCGTTGTGGCAAAGGTTCAATCTATGCCCATAGAGTATGGCCCGCAGCATCCCTTTTTTGGTATGTGGGGCTTTAAGATGGAAAAAGAAGGTGTACCTAATTTGCAAGAACACCTTATAGAAGGAGCAAGTTTAGATAGTACCTATCGCTGGGCAGAAGGTGTTGAAATGCAACACTATAATGGATGTACTATTCTTGAAATAGCTATTATGCGTGGTGTACCGCCTGAAGTTATAGAATTTTTAGTAAAAAATGGGGCCACCATCACAGCTGATGCCATAAATTATGTTGAAGATGTGGCTGCGTTTAAGATGTTGATGAAGTTTGGAGCCAATGTAAATACCGTTTCAGCTGCAGACACCACACCTTTATTTAGTGCTGCTAGAAATAGCACTGAAATGTTACAATTTCTTTTGCAACAAGGGGCTTTGCCTAATATTAAAGATAAAAGTGGCTTTACAGCTTTAACACAATTATATTCTGTCGGTTTAGCTGTTGTAGGGAATGATGCGGAAATAGAGAAAAGAATACAAATGCTTGAAGCCGCGGGGGCCAAGATTGGTGGTGGTATAAGCCCACGAGATGCCGGACTTATTGACTATACCGTGCAAAAAAATACTGAAAAATCCTATAATTACAAGCATAATTATAATAATGCAGATTTTTGGCGAGTGGCCACTCTTGAAGATGTAAAGCAGAGTTTTATTAAAGGGGAAGACTTAAATCATCATAAATACAGAGGGGAAAGTGCTATTCTTGCCAATGCTGTTGCGCAGACGGCCAATCCGGCTATTGTAGAATTTCTCATAAAAAATGGCGCCAAAATAGGAGATGATGCTATGGTTGCCGCCGCACGTAATGAGCACAGCGCCATTCTCAAAATGTTAATTACGCACGGTGGCGATGTTAACGCGCATTCAGATTTTTATCTTCCCTTGTCGGCGGCGGCACAGTCTGGCTTAAAAGATAATGTGAGCCTTTTGCTTGCCAACGGGGCAGATGTAAACAAAGCAGATTTTGAATTTGGCAATGCCTTGTGCGTGGCACCCGTTACTAAAGGAAGGCCGGATAGGGCGCCCATTGTGAAA
>CAYJHX010000229.1:0-3855 GCA_964369395.1 uncultured Desulfovibrionaceae bacterium | reverse complement strand
GCTGGGTCAATAACATCTGCCGGGCCAAAACAATGGCCGTCAGCACGCTGTATCAAGTAAAACATGGCGGCTCGCTCGCCTTTTTGCACAATATCCATAAGTTCTTGTAAATGCTTTTGGCCACGTTCTGTGGCAGCATCGGGAAACAAAGCCACGTCGTCTTCCACCATGGTCACATTTTTGCATTCTACCCAAAGGGGAGGCAGAATATTTTTTCCATCTGCATCTATGCAAGTCAGGCACGCATCTAATCGGCTATCCCCACGTTTAGCTTCTCGTTTGTAGTGCGTATAGCCTTTGGCAAAAGGAAGCAATTTGGCATGAAAAGCCGCTTCTAGCATTTTGTTAGGGGTGCTGGTATTTACGCCAACCCAAAACCCATCAGTATACTGCGCACTGTCTTGACTTGTAAAAGGCTTTTGTAAGCCTTGCCCCACCATAAGCTCTTGAGTTTCTTCATGGGAGTGCCATTCTTTACGAGGCCATAGGCGTGGCATCCACACAGCCTCCTGCGTAAAGGGGAGTTTTCGCTTAGGGTTCGCTGCCGGTGATAAAAGCACAGGCATACCCGGACGCAGTAAGCCTAGCATAGCGCCAGAATTATTGCTATGAATCCATATTTTTTCTGCGTTAATATCCACAGCAACACTAAAGCGTTTTTGACGAGACACAAAGTGCCCTACTATACAATTTTCGGGATGAGGCACCAAAGGAAGGGACTGCTGAGTACAGCATATATCTTCAGGTGCCACGGCCGCGCCAGAGTTTTCCTCGCAAGATACCGCTGAGGATAAAAAAATAGTATTTACTTCTTTCATAAAATAATATATGCAAAATTTGCTTATTTATAGTAAAATCTACAATTGTAATAACTGCCCTAATAACTACTGACAAATAGAGCTTAAAAGGAAAAAAGATGAAGCTTGCAGATAAATTCTCTTCGGTAAAACCTTCCGCCACCTTGGCCATCAACGCCAAAGCCCTTGAACTTAAAAATCAAGGTGTAGAAATCATCAGCCTTGCTGTGGGCGAACCAGATTTCAATACCCCTACGCATATTTGCGAAGCTGCCAAGGCTGCCATTGATGCCGGTTTTACCCGTTATACCGCCGTGCCGGGCATTTTAGATTTACGCAAAGCCGTGGCAAAATACTACGAAAATGAATACGGCGCAAGCTTTGCCCCTGAGTCTGTAGTTATTTCCAATGGGGGCAAACAACCCTTATACAATATCATGCAAGCCTTACTTAATCCGGAAGATGAAGTGCTTATTCCGACGCCGTATTGGGTCAGCTACCCCGACATGGTAGCTTTAGCCGGAGCAAAAGCTGTGGCTGTGCCAACGTCAGTACATGACGATTTTAAAGTAAGTCCGGAACTACTTGAAAAGTATTGCACACCGCAAAGCCGCATGATTATTTTAAATTCGCCTTCCAATCCCACAGGCGTCATCTACAGCCAAGAAGAGTTAGATGTACTTATGGAATGGGCAATAAATAAGGGTCTTTTTGTTATTTCTGACGAAATTTACGACCAGCTTGTTTACGATGCGCCCCAATCTGCCACGGCAGCCCATTGGTTTGTGCGTTATCCTGAGCAAGTGGCCCTGTGTAACGGTGTTTCTAAAAGTTATGCCATGACAGGCTGGCGCGTAGGCTACAGCGTATGTTGCCCCCCATTGACAAAAGCCATTGTGAATTTGCAAGGACAAAGCACATCCAATGTGTGCTCCATAGCGCAAAAGGCCGCCCTCGCCGCCCTTGATGGCCCCAAAGATTTTATGCTGGATATGCGTGAAGCTTTTGTACGTCGCCGCGATATGGGCTATGCTGAAATTCAAAAATGGAGTAAAGCCATCTGCCCTAAGCCCGGCGGTGCCTTTTATTTCTTTGTAGACGTACACCAATACTACCGCCCCGGCCTTGAAAGCGATACAGCCATTTGCACAGCCTTGCTGGAAAAAGCCAATGTGGCTGTGGTGCCAGGCTCTGCCTTTGGCGATGACCGTTGCATCCGTTTTTCCTATGCCTTAGCCGACGAAACGCTTATGGAAGCCTTGCGTCGTATTGGCAATGTTTTAGAAAATTCTTAAAAAATACGGCTTCTGCACAAATCATTGTGCAGAAGCCTCAAAATAGTGATAAAACGCTTGTTTTATCACTGCTCACAGACAATATATGTTGAGCACCAACGCACACTACGTGAGACGGTGCCCAACAAAGCAAGCCCAAAGCAAGTATGGACTCATTCCATGCACGACTGTTGCTTGCAATAGCTTACACGACGCAGAGGATTTATGAATAACCAACTTTTTGAAAGTGACCCACACACCTTAAATGCCGCTTTGGCACGCATTACCACCTCTCCTACGTTGACTGCAGGCAATTATGAAGAAGCCGCCCGCGTCATCACCAAAGAAGGCGCTCATGCGCTTAACGCCACACGGGTATCCGTATGGCAAATGGGGCCTAATAATACCTCACTACAATGCGTCTTGTACTATACCAGAGAAAACGATTGCGCTGAAAAAATTGACGACTTCGACCTAAGCGCATGCACTCCCTATGTAGAGGCCTTGCAAAGCCAGCGAATTCTTTGTTTTGATGATGCCCATGCCGAAGCACTAGAAATTTTTGTCAATAGTTATGATAAAACCCTTACGGCCATGCTTGACGCCCCGGTACGTCTGAAAGGAAACCTTGTGGGGGTTATCTGCATTGAAGTTATGCATATGCGAAGGGTATGGACGCAAGAAGAAAGGAATTTCGCCTCTTCGTTGGCAGATTTTTTAACAGTAGCCCTTACCTCTTCTTTACATGTTCAAGCCATGGATGAATTGCACATGACCAAAATGCGGGCCGAGCGGCTTATGGCTAATCTGCCCGGGGCCATTTATCAATGCTTTAATGAACCTCCTACCTATAGGTTCACCTTTATCAGCGAAGGATGCTATGCCTTGTATGGTTATACGTCTGAAGAACTTACCCGCGAAGGTGGGGTACGTTTTTTTGATCTTGTGCACCCTGACGATGTGGATGCTCTGGCAGCCATAAATCTGCAAACGCTGGACATTGGCTTGCCCTTAGACACTACCTTTAGAATTATAGCCAAAGACGGTACCGTAAAGTGGGTGTGGGAACGTAGCCGCG
Organism: uncultured Desulfovibrionaceae bacterium; assembly: GCA_964369395.1. Lineage (GTDB taxonomy): Bacteria > Desulfobacterota > Desulfovibrionia > Desulfovibrionales > Desulfovibrionaceae > CAYJAD01. Next base: position 706 of record CAYJHX010000229.1, on the reverse strand, counting down.
TGGCCGAATTTACTAAAGATGGCGAACCTTACGTACTGGAAGGCTTTTTATCAGACATTACCGAACAACGCCGCCTAGAAACAGCGGAGCTGGCCAACCAAGCCAAAAGCGCCTTCCTTGCCAATATGAGCCACGAAATACGTACGCCCATGAATGCCATTCTTGGCATGTCCGACATTGCCTTGCGCCACTCTCCTCGTGCTCAAGTGCAAGAGTGCTTGCAAAATATCAAGGCTGCCGCAGGATCTTTGCTAGCCATCATCAATGATATTCTGGACTTTTCTAAAATAGAAGCCGGCGCCATGGAAATTGTGCCCGAGCCTTATTATGTGGAGTCTTTCATCAATGACATTGTGGCTCTTATCAATGTGCGCATAGGTCGCAAAAGCATCGAATTTTTCATCGAAGATGCGCACGATACCCCCAGTATCCTCATTGGAGACAGCATACGCATTAAGCAGATTTTGGTAAACTTGCTGACCAATGCCCTGAAATTTACCCACGAAGGGCATATTCACCTGACTTTGCGTGCCCACCCCGCAGAAGTAGATCAACAAACTACCTTATGCGTGCAAGTAGAAGATACGGGCATTGGCATAAAACGCGAAGAGATCCCTTTACTTTTCAACAACTTCTCACAACTAGACACCAAGAAAAACAGAAATATTGAAGGTACAGGCCTTGGTCTTGCCATTACCAAACGTTT
>CAYJHX010000228.1:270-3881 GCA_964369395.1 uncultured Desulfovibrionaceae bacterium | reverse complement strand
CTTTATGAGAACAAGGTGGCAGGACAATTTTATGACATACACAACACATTTTTCCTTTTTTAGCTTCTTTAGCTTTTTTAGCCACACCGTAGATGCACGGAAGGGGAATTTGTTGTATTCTTAAAAAAGTTTTAAGAAACAAGCAACAAAAAAGCCGTTTCCGTGAGGAAACGGCTTTTTTTTTACATGTAACCCTGTTTAGGAAGGAAAAGATTATGGCTTTGGACATTGCAATTTGGCTTGGATACATCCTTATTTTTGTTTGGCTCGCTCGCAAAGGCAGCGGCTACGACGTTACTACCACCGGCGCTGTAGGTTTTATTGTACAAGCCTTTGCCTATGTGGCCACCTATGTTTCTGCTGTGGCTCTTATCGGTTTTGCTGGTCTTGCCTATTTGTACGGTGTACAGATTTCTTTGGTCGGCGTGGGCGTTGCCTTACTCGGCACCTATTTTGCCTATGTAGTCTTTGCTTGGGATACCAAAGAATTACAAATGAAGCTCAAAGCCAGAACTCCGGCACACCTTATCAGCTTAAGCCATAACTGTCCGAAGCTTCGTATGTTCCTAGGCATTATCTTTGCCATATTCCTTTCTGTGTACGCTTCGGCTGTACTTAAAGGCGCTGCAGTAATGCTAGGCACCATTGTGCCGGTAGGTATTGATGCTCTTATTTGGGGCTTGGCCATCTTTGTGGGCTTCTTAGTATGGTGGGGCGGCTTGCGCGGTGTACTGTACACCGAAGCCATGCAAGGCGGGGTCATGCTTATTGGTATTTTATTACTCATGTATGCTGTACTACAAAAAGTTGGCGGCCCCATTGCCGGCTGGGAAACCCTCTCTCAGCTACCTGCCACAGACAAAGCCAACAATGGTTTCACTTCTCTTTCTTCCGGCGGTCAAGGCATGTTTGTCTTTGCCCTTGTGCTCGTTATGTCTGTAGCCACGTGGGCCCAACCGCAAATGATTCAACGCCATTTTGCTTTACAAAAAAAGCAAGATGTACATAAAACCGCCTTGGTGGCCACTGTCATCATCTTCACCTTGGTGGCAGGCATGTTCTACATTGCCGCACTATCACGTATTTTCTTGCCCGAGGCTTCACACCCTGACCAAGTGGTGACCATCCTTACGCAAACCCTCTTGCCACACGTTGGACAACAAATCTTCACCTTGGCCGTTATTTCTGCCTCACTTTCTACGACCACAGCCCTGTATCACATTGCCGCGTCTTCTTTCACTGAAGATATGACAGGTAAAAAATCTTCCAAGCTGGGCTGGTTCATCGGTATTGCCCTATGCGTTGTGGTTTCTGCCATAGCAGCTAACCTTAAAGGACAAATTATCGCTCTGCTGTGCACCACCGCTTGGAGTGTCATTGGCGCCACCGCCATGGTACCTTATGTGGCGGCAGTAAAATTCAAAATTCAAGACAGCCAAGCCGCATGGATGAGCGCCGTCTCCGGCTTTGTCACTTGCGTAGGCTGGTATCTTGTGGTGGCACCTTCCACCTCTTTATTTAAAACTCAAATGGCTTGGGTGCCAAGTACATTGGCTCATATGCCCCCCTTTGTTATGGGCATAGCCGCCGCCTTTGTGGTTTTTGTAGGCATAGCTCTTGCGCATAAAGGCCGACAAGCAGCTCCTAGCAATTAATTCCCCCCATAGTGTGTTCATTTTGAGCACACCAACCCTCTAGAACGGCATGTAAAGGCCAATAGCCTGTACCCTTTGCATGCCGTCATTATTCTTCCCTACCCTGTTTCCCAACCATTCAACTCTGGTCTTTTCTGCGTAAATTTGCTAACCAAAGGCCTTGTGCTTTTGCAGCGTGCCGGTTTATGCCAAAACACGCTCTTCTTACGCTATATTGACGCTACAATAATACATAAAAGGAAAGTATCATGCGCAGTAAAAAAATGACCGCAGGTCTAGAAAAAGCCCCTCACCGTTCTCTTCTCTATGCTCTTGGATTGACACGCGAAGAAATGGACCGCCCCTTGGTGGGTATAGTCAACGGCGCCAACGAAATTGTGCCCGGGCACATCCATTTGCATCGCATCAGCGAGGCCGTTAAAGCCGGCGTGCGCCTTGCCGGAGGCACCCCCATGGAATTTCCCGCCATTGCCGTGTGTGATGGCTTAGCCATGAACCACCAAGGTATGCATTTTTCTTTGCCTTCACGTGAAATCATTGCCGATTCCATAGAAATTATGGCTTGTGCTCACCCCTTTGACGCGTTGGTTTTCATCCCCAACTGTGATAAAAGCGTTCCTGGTATGCTTATGGCCATGCTACGTCTTAATATCCCCTCCATCCTTGTCAGCGGCGGCCCCATGCTCGCCGGCCTTAAATCTGAACATCTGGATAAAGACAGCAAAACCGACCTTATTACCGTTTTTGAAGGCGTAGGACGCGTAAAACGTGGCCTCATGAGCGAAGAGCAATTGGAAGAACTGGCCGAAGGTGCTTGCCCCGGCTGCGGTTCTTGCGCAGGCATGTTTACTGCCAATTCCATGAACTGTCTTTCCGAAACCATTGGCCTTGCTTTACCCGGCAATGGCACCACCCCTGCCGTCATGGCTTCGCGCATTCGCTTAGCTAAAAAATCCGGCATGAAGGTGATGGAATTGCTCGAAAAAAATATTCGCCCTTCAGACATTGTCACCCCAGAAGCCGTAGGCAATGCCGTGGCTGTGGACATGGCCCTTGGCTGTTCTACCAATACCGTTTTACACTTGCCCGCCATCTTCCGCGAAGCTGGTCTTGAGCTTTCTCTTGATATTTTTGATGAGGTAAGCCGTAAAACCCCTAATTTGTGTAAGCTTTCTCCTGCGGGCTCTCATCATATTGAAGAGTTACACCTTGCTGGAGGCATTCCCGCCGTTATGGCAGAATTACGTAACATAGGCCTTATTAATGATACGGCTCTCACCGTTACTGGCAAAAGCGTAGGGGATAATTTAGCCGGCCTCAATGGCGGCAACGGGGCCAGCATCAAAAACAAGGAAGTTATTCGTACCGCAGACAATGCGTACTCCAAACAAGGCGGCATTGCCATTTTGAAAGGTTCGCTGGCCCCACAAGGTGCCGTGGTTAAACAATCGGCTGTGGCAGAAGAAATGCTTTGTCGCGATGTACGCGCCCGCGTCTTCACCAGCGAAGAAGACGCCATGCAGGCCATTCTCGCCGGAAAAATCCAAAAAGGCGATGCCGTGGTCATTACCTACGAAGGCCCTCGCGGCGGCCCCGGCATGCGCGAAATGCTCTCCCCCACTGCCGCCATCACCGGCATGGGGCTTGGTAAAGACGTGGCCCTGCTCACCGACGGACGCTTTTCTGGCGGAACCAACGGCGCTGCCATCGGGCACATCTCTCCCGAAGCCGCCGATGGCGGGCCCATCGGCCTTGTGCGCGAAGGCGATATGATTCGTATTGATATTCCTAACCGCATCCTCGATGTATTGGTCAGCGAAGAAGAATTGGAAGAACGCCGCAAAAACCACGTACCGCTGGTAAAAGAAATCACCTCGCCTTTCCTAAAACGCTATGCGCGTTTGGTCAGCTCTGCCGCCACCGGTGCTGTGTATAAATAAAGAAGGTTTGGGAAAT
>CAYJHX010000228.1:0-215 GCA_964369395.1 uncultured Desulfovibrionaceae bacterium | reverse complement strand
CCCCTCCCCAAAAAAAAATATTTTTTTGGGGGGGGCCTTTTTTTAAAAAAAGTTCCCGCCCCGCCCATTGCATGGGCTCCCCACCCCCAAAAACTTTTCCATTGCGGCAAGCTGATTTGTTGCCGCATGTTAAAAAATTTGCGGTGTTTTTATATAAAACGTTATTCAATTAAGCGTCTTTTTAATGGGTTGGTGGGGGTGCAGGGGGAGGAAGG
>CAYJHX010000227.1:0-3884 GCA_964369395.1 uncultured Desulfovibrionaceae bacterium | reverse complement strand
CGGTGACAAAGCTCGTGTAAAATGACATGCTCTACGAGGTAGGGTTGCAACAAAAGTAAACGACCATTGAGCGATATATTTCCGGTGCTCGTGCAGCTTCCCCAACGTCCGCGTTGGGCTTTGACGCTGACTTTGGCAATATGTACATTCATGGTATTAGCCAGAGTATGTGTTAGTTCTGTGAGGGCTGAAGTGGCCTTTTTAAGCAACCATTTTTGTAATAATAAACAACAAGCATAATTTTCTGTATCGTTAGCAAAAAGTCCTAATTCGCCACAGGTTTTTCCCGAGTACGGCAAAACGAAAGTGCTAGGGTGTATTGCATTGGGCAAGCGCAACTCTTTGGCGCGGGCATAACCGCCTACTTTTTCATGCCGGCTGATATACCATGTTTCGTTCAGTAAGGGGAGGTCTATACTTTGGGGCAATGTACGCGCTGAAAGGGCGCCCGTATACTCTTGTAGTAATTGTTCCGCTTTGTTGTGCTGTGCGGTACGTGGCAAGAGGTTGTCGAGGGTTTTTTGCAACCAAGGAAGCATGGAATGTAAAAACTCTTGCTGTTGAAAGAGGGAAAAAGGAATCTTTTTGGGTAAAACAAGCTCCACATGTCCCAAAGGGGTTACGCTAATTTTAGGCCTTTGCGCACGTGGGGAAAACCGTACCTTGCAGGGCCACTTAACACCATCAGCAAGGGGGGCTGTGAGCAAAGAAGGGAATATAGGAAGAAAGGCTCTTGACATATATAATAACCTCAAAAATATAGGAAAATTTAAGGACAATAGTTTTAACATTGTCTACGCAAGCCCCAGCAACATCTAAAGAAATTTGAATAAAGCTAGGCGCGTAGACTCTATGCATGTATTTGTCTTGAGCTAAAATAGGCTTTATTTCACAATTAGCAAGAGCTAAGATGGGAAATTATGCCGATAAAAGTGTGTATATCGTGTCTATACTTGCAACGTTCCTCGTAAAGTTTTTAAGTTTTCAATGTTATACTCTTTACAAAGGGCACTGACTTCTTCTGCCAAAGTAAAGCAAAAATCCGGACGCATAAAGTTAGCTGTGCCCACTTGCACGGCATGGGCGCCCACTAAAATAAATTCTAATACATCTTTGGCACAGCTAATGCCGCCAAGGCCCACCACAGGAATTTTTACCGCTTGGGCCACTTGCCAAACACAGCGCAAGGCTACAGGCTTAATGGCAGGGCCGGATAAGCCACCAATGACATTGGCCAATTGCGGTTTGCGGGTGCGTATGTCTACAGCCATGCCCGACAGGGTATTAATACACGAAATAGAGTCTGCTCCGGCATCTTCTACAGCTTTAGCAATGGTCACAATATTGGTCACATTGGGAGATAATTTTACCATAAGTGGCGTATTGGGTGCCGCTTTGCGTACAGCTTCAGTGAGCTTTGCTGCCATATGCGGATCTTGCCCAAATAAGATGCCCCCTTCGTGCACGTTGGGACAAGAAATATTTACCTCTAGGCCTGCGACGCCTTCTTCAGCGCTTAAAATGGCGGCTAATTCAGCAAAATCATCGGCGCAAGAAGCGTAGATGTTTGCAATTATGGGCGTTTCTTTCCAAGGTAGCCGTGGTAATTTATCCTTAATGAACGATTCTACCCCGTCATTTTGCAAACCTACGGCATTGAGCATGCCCGCCGCTGTTTCGGTAACCCGAGGCATGGCATTGCCGGCTCGAGGCTGCAAGGAAAGGCCTTTGACTATAATGGCGCCAAGCTGTGTTAAATCGCCAAAGGAAGCAAACTCTACCCCATAGCCAAAGGTACCAGAGGCAGGAATGATGGGATTTTTAATGGTCAGGCCTGCGCCTAAATTTACAGAAAGATCCATACTGTCCTACCTTTATAATGAAATATGCTCAGCCCAAAAAATAGGGCCATGGGTGCATGTTTGTACAGGCCACGATTTTTTTTCTTCCACAGGCCAAGCCTCGGTAGTGTGCGTAACGCAACCAAGGCAAGCCCCCACGCCGCAAGCCATGCGGTTTTCTAAAGATAGCTGCGTGCGAACATTGAGCTCAAGGGCAAAAGATTGCACTGTTTTCAAAAAAGGCTCTGGCCCGCAAGCCAGCACGAGCCCTTTTTGTGAGGCGATTTCTTCCATATTTTCTTTAATAGTATAAATGAAGTTTTCTAAATCGCCGGGCACACTTTCTTTGAGGGTATCCACGGTAATGCGTTCGTTAAGGCTGTCTAAAGGGTAACAACGCAGCGAAGCGCGATGCCCAAAAATCATGCTTAAATTCCAAGGTTTTGGATGCTCATGCACATAGCCCACGAAAGGCACAATGCCCATTCCGCCAGCCAAAAGCAGGGTAGGGGTTTCTGGTTCCATGGCAAAGCTGTTCCCAAGAGGGCCCCATACTTGCACTTTATCGCCGCTTTTAAGCTCTGCCATGCGTGCCGTGCCTTTGCCTACTACTTGGAAAAAACAAATGAGATGTTGTGCCGTCACATGGCAAATGCCAAGAGGGCGCGCCCAAGGTAAATCTAGGCCAAAAGAAGTGGGGCGCACCATAACAAATTGTCCGGGGCGCCAAGACTTCCACGTGGGCCGTTCTAAGCGTAGAGCAAAAAATTTCTCTTTATCGGCAGATTCAGACCCAAAGGGAACAAGGTCGAGCACTTTAAGCAACATAGATTGAGCTTGCGACATAGGGGGTATTCCTTCAAAAAATAAGTAAGAAAGAATCATAGTATTTCACTCGCCAAGGGTCAAGAAGTTTTGTGGTCAGAAGTTTTTATACTGTGTGTGGCGGCAAATAAAAGTGTGTGAGCTTGTGGTAGAAGGCGCGTTTTTTACACAACGTCAAAAGCCTGACGAATCTAGACTTTTTCTACAAAATGGACAGAGGTGTGTATAATTATTTATTACAATATCAATATATTACAACTTTGGAACAACCTTTGCTAACGTAAAGCATGATTCGGAAACTGCAAGTGCAGGAGGTTTTATGAAAGGTTTATATTCATCACAAATTGAATTGGTAGGCAAGGTGCTAGACATGCGCTTGCAGCGCCAAAACGTTATCAATAGCAACCTTGCTAACGTAAATACCCCAAAATACAAACCTCGTGAGCTTGAGTTTGAAGGCGAACTGCAAAAGGCCCTTGGGCTTGATATGCAAGGCACCATGGCTAGAACATCCGGCGGGCATATGCCCACGGCCTTTAATGCCGAAAACTTTAGTCCTGAATTTTTTAAGAAATTTACCCCGCGCGAAATACACGGTGAAGACAGGGTAAATATGGACAAAGAAATGGTCAAGCTTGCAAAAAACCAATTGCAATACAATGCCTTAACTCAAATTTTGCAAAAGAATTTTGAAGGTCTCAAAACTATAATCGCGGAAGGTAAGCAATAATGGATTTCATGACAGCCCTTGATATTAGCGCATCTGCCTTATCAGCAGACCGCACGCAGATGAATGTCATCTCCATGAACCTTGCCAATGCTAAGACCACGCGCACAACAATGGGTGGCCCCTACAGGCGGCGTACAGTGGTTCAAGCGGCAACACCAGTAGATGACCCTTTTTCTAAACATATGCGCACGGCCCTTGATCGTGAACTGCAAGGTGTTCGTGTTATGGGAATTTCCATTGATAGCCGCCCTTTAAAACAAGTCTATCAACCGGGACACCCCGATGCCAATGCCGAAGGGTACGTTTTTTACCCCGATATTAACGTGGTGGAAGAAATGGCCAATTTAATGACAGCTCAGCGCAATTATGAAGCCAACGTTTCCACCATGGATGCTGTAAAGCAAATGTATCAAAAAGCCTTAGAAATTGGTAAATAAGCGTAGTAAGTGAGTATTACAGTCTGTTGAAAGAATTGTTTCAGCAAAAAA
>CAYJHX010000226.1:0-3907 GCA_964369395.1 uncultured Desulfovibrionaceae bacterium | reverse complement strand
AGATATTAAGGGGAAGCTTCGGTTTCCCCTTAGTTTTTAACAGTCCATTGAAAAAGACAACTTCATCGTCAGATTCTTTTTTTTGCTTCATTCAAGAACTAAGCGATTCCTCAGCATGAATAAAAAGCAATATATATGAAAAGCATACAGGATAAGCTCTATTATTACGCGCCGCCTGTACAGGCTTTATTGTTGTGGCAAAGCCTTGCGCTCTTTTGGTTTTGCGGGCTTTTGGCAGCAAAGTATCCTCTCATGGGTGTAACGGCCATGGGAGTATTTGTTTGTATAGATTCTCGCTTGTGGCGTTTATCCATGCTTGCCATGGCAAGTGCTCTTTTTATTTTAGGCATGCTAGCCATTATGTTGAGTATGCCCAAGCGCCCCCCCATACCTGCGTGGACAGTAAAGGGGGCAGTTCCGGTATCTATTTTTTTGCAAGGCGAGGTCATTCATGTGCAATCTTTGCCTGATGCGCGTTTACGAATTTTTTTAAAAAATGTGCACGCTGTGGAACATCCAGAAGAGCAAAAACTTTCTGGATTATTGGTATGGACGTGGGATCAAAAAAACTTTGCGAAAGAAAAAATATTAGGGCCGCGCCCCTTGCCGGGGCAAAGTGTGCGTGTGCTGGCCAAGGTGCGTAGTACCGAGGGGTATCGCAATAGATGGGGAAGTGATTTTGGCGCGTACTGGCAAAATCAAGAAGTTTTTTGGCGTATTTGGACGCGAGACGCACAAGGAAAACCGGAGATTTTTGGGCAAGCAACGTTCTTTGCCAAGGCGCGCGAATACATTCGTCAAAAACTCTTTAGCCTTGTGTTTGCGCCATCATTCTATACTGGAACTGGGGAAAAGACACCGCAACACTTACAGCATTTACAAGGCCACCAAAACGGACAAGGCCACCAAGACTGGCAAGACCGGCAAAAGACACAACAGCAGCCATTACAGCAGCAAGGGCGAGCCTTTTTACCTGCCTTGCTTATGTACGAACGCTTTGGCCTAAGCGAACAAACCATGGAGCACATGCGGGCTGCCTCATTGGTGCATTCTTTGGCATTATCTGGACAGCATCTGTGGTTGGCGGTGTATTATGCCGCCCTTTTTGTGTTTTGTTTTCGTCATGTTTTTCCACGAATTTTCGTATATTTACCCAAGATGAAATTTTTGGGTTTAGTATGCTTACCTTTAGCTTTGCTGTACTTGTGGATTGGCAATGCGCCGCCATCGCTTATTCGTGCGGCGCTTATGCTAGGTTTGGGATTGTTTTTTTATTGGCGAATGCACGTTATAACCTTGGGACAAGTACTGCTGTGTGCGGCTTTATGCATTACGGTATATGCGCCGCTTTCTTTTTACAACTTGGGTTTACAGCTTTCGGTACTCTGCGTGGGGAGCATTTGTCTTTTGATGCCACTGATTCGACGCCTTTCTCGTGTCGACAAAAAAGAAAAAGAGCGCATGACCTTTAGTGTTCTTACACGTTGTGCATACAGTATAGGGCGAGGGGCTTTAGGTATTTTCTGTATTTCTTTGGGAATTCAAGGGGCTTTATTACCTCTTTTTCTAACGTATTTTCCACCGAGTGGATTGTGGTTTTTTAGCAATGTTTTGTGGTTACCCATTTTGGCGTATTGGGTACTTCCCTTGGGTGCTTTTGGGATGATTTGCGCTGTTATTTCGTATACGGGTATAGCTTCCTTTTTGCTTGAGGTTGCTGCTTGGCCTTGTACTGCATTGCTACACGGCCTTGCTTGGATGCAAGAGCACGGTCTTTTTGCCTTTTCAGCCGTATTGCGTCCGTCTTGGACAACGGTACTGGCTTGGATTCCTTTGTGTTTGGCACTTGCTCTATTGATTGGACGTGTATCGTGGCATGATATATGCAGAAAATCAGATAGTACTGTCAAAAATACCAACGCATTACCAGCAATTATAAAAAGACTCACTATTTTAGCGGCGTGTTTGCTTTGCATCGGCCCTGTTCAACGTTATCTAACTCATTTTTCTGACACTCTTTGCCTTGAACTTATGGATGTGGGGCAAGGGCAAGCTGTGCAAATTGTCTTGCCCGGTGGGCAACGTTTTCTCATAGATGGTGGCGGAAGTTTTTCTTCGCGTTTTGATCCTGGTACCGACCTTGTTTTGCCATCATTACTTTATAACGCATCGCCACGTCTTTGGGCCATGATGAACACACATCCGGATGTGGATCATTTACGCGGGTTAGTGCATATGTTGCCTTTAGTGGAAGTAGAACGTTTTTATACCAATGGGCAAAATTTTTCCAAAAAAGATACAAAACTCTGGCATGAGTATGGAAAGAGACGTTTTTTACCAAAGCGTCAGGCACTGTATGCAGGTATGGAATTATCTTTGCCTGTTTTGGGTGTTCAAGATATTTTTTTGGAGGTACTCTGGCCAACACAAAAAACGGAGCTGACAGACAATGCGGCTTCTTTGGTATTGCGCCTTGTACAAGGGCAGGGAGTAGAGCGGGTGGGTATTGCGCTTTTGTGTGGTGATGCAGAAAAGGAGACTTTACAGGCTTTGTTGGACTTAGGGGTGGATATTTCAGCGAAAGTTTTAATTTTACCACATCATGGTGCAAAAGACAGTTTGCTTCCTGAATTTTATGAAAAAGTAAAACCTGAAATGGCTTTTGTGAGCGCTGGGCGGCAAAATGCTTTTGGACATCCTCACGCGCGGGTAGTACAAACGTTGCAAAAAATGCAAATCCCCTTGTATAGTACAGCAAAAAATGGCGCGATACAGTTTTTTTGGCAAAGAAAGACACGTTCCTTTTATAGGAATAGCGTGTTGCCATGAAAATTTACAAATGCAAAAAATAGAAAAATTAAAGAAAATTTCTAGAAAAAATAGTCTTTAATTTTTGATAGATAGAGATGCTTTTTTGAAGTTTTGAGTAGGGAAAAATTGTCTTGCTTGCGTTTTTATGAGCTTTATTGTAGTGTTTGAGTGTCATGTAATGTAAAGATGGTGAAAACTATGGAAAAAAAAGACTTTGTTGGAGTATTTTCGCGTAAAAATTCACAAGGAGTAAAGCACTATTACTTCGTGTGGGTTGAGGGCGATATATTTTCTGTGCAAAAGTTGAATGATTTCTTTCAGCCCACAGAAATGCTTCGGCATGTGGACGGTCCAAGTTTTAAACAGCAATACACCCATGAACCTAGCATCAAAAAGCATCCCAAGGGGTTTACACCGCTTGAAGAAAAAATTATAGAAACGCCTGCGGCCTCTGCTGATCAAGTGGAAACGTATATGCGCGATTTGTTTCGCAAGGCTACGTTGCGTTTGAATCGTGAAAGTACTCGAGAAAGTGCTTTACCTATTTTAGAGAACCTTCTGGATGTAGAAGAAGGTATTACCAAAGAACATAAGCATATGTTCAATGATTTTGGTATTGAAATGCGTAAAAGCAATATGCATAATCATGCCCTTGCTTTTTGTAAGCGCACGTTGAACTTGAGTAAAAATGATGACCATGCGCATTTTAACGCGGCTCGTATTTTGATTGAAATGGGAGAATATGACGAGGCAGAGCAACATATTTTAACAGCGCAATATTTAAACCCATCCAGTAGGATTTACAAAAAGACCTTGGAGCATATAGCTATGCTGCGGGTACAAAGAGAAGAAATGAACTTTGTGAGTAAAAAGTTTCTGGAGCGTGGCAAAAGGTAACTTTTCATGGAGAGCGCAAAAATAGTTACAAGTCCTTATGAATTTTCGTAAGGGCTTTTTTTTGCGCTTTAATCACCTATTTAAAGACCCCTGCACAATTCATTGTGCGGAGTCTTCTGGAGCGTTGACAGCAGTCAATGTGACCGATAAATCAAGAGTAGGCGCAATTTACTTGCGCCGTTAAGCGATTGATTTTCGT
>CAYJHX010000225.1:0-3985 GCA_964369395.1 uncultured Desulfovibrionaceae bacterium | reverse complement strand
CAAAAATTTATGCAAAAAGTTTATGATGCCGGCGATATTTATTTTGGCGAATTTGGTGGCCATTATTGCTATGGTTGCGAACGCTTCTATACAGAAAAAGAGTTGGAAGACGGCATGTGCCCCCAGCATCTCACCAAACCGGAATTCATCAGCGAAAAAAATTATTTCTTCCGCATGTCAAAATACCTGCCTTGGCTCAAAGAACATATTGAAGCCAACCCCGATTTTATTCGACCCGAGCGCTACAAAAATGAAGTACTGGCCATGATTGAAAGCGGCGCCTTGGAAGATTTATGTATTTCTCGCCCCAAAAGCCGCCTTACTTGGGGCATTGAACTGCCTTTTGATACAGACTATGTGTGCTATGTATGGTTTGACGCCCTTATCAACTATATCAGCGCCTTAGACTGGCCAGAGAGCGAAGAATATGCCAAGTATTGGCCAGCACAACACCTTGTGGCCAAAGATATTCTCAAGCCCCACGCTATTTTTTGGCCCACCATGCTTAAAGCGGCTGACTTACCTATTTATGAGCATTTAAATGTGCATGGCTACTGGCTTGTACGTGACACAAAGATGTCCAAATCTCTTGGCAATGTGGTAGACCCCCTCGAAACCAGCCGTCGCTATGGCCTAGATGCTTTTCGCTATTTTTTGTTGCGTGAAATGCATTTTGGCTCTGATGCTTCCATTACCGAAGAGGGCATGATTACCCGCATCAATGCAGACCTTGCCAACGACTTGGGCAATTTGTTTAGCCGTGTTCTTTCTATGAATGCTAAATATTTCGGCAGTACTGTCCCCAAGCCTTTGTACGAAACCGAAGACGATGCCCTTGTGCGCCAAGGCGCCAGCGACGCCTTACAAAACTATATACAGCTTTTCTCGGCGGTACGTTTTTCTCAAGGATTAGATGCTTTGTGGGATTTTGTACGTTCGCTCAACAAATACGTAGACACCCAAGCCCCTTGGGCACTGGCCAAGCAAGGAAATATGGAACGCTTAACGGCCGTTATGTATACACTTCTTGAATCTTTACGGAAAATTTCTTTAGCCGTGTGGCCTGTCATGCCAGAAGCCGCCAATGCCATGTTAGAGCAATTGGGGCAAGAAAAAATAGTGACGCCAGATTTACATGCAGAAATTGATACTTGGGGTACGTTGCAAGTGGGCAGTACCGTGGCTGCTGCGTCAAACCTTTTCCCCCGTATGGAAGTGCCCAAAACAGAGAAGCCTGCCAAAAAAGAAAAGGCTTCCAAGGCAGAAAAAAACGCTGCCAAAGAAAGCAACGCTAAAACAGAAAAGAGCGCCACCAAAGAAAGTAGCGTCAAAGTAGAACAAGACGCTGCTACACAAAGCGATGTAACCAATATTTCTTTTGATGATTTTAAAAAGGTAGATATGCGCGTGGGCACCATTGTCAGCGCAGAAAAACACCCCAATGCCGACAAATTATTGCGTTTTGAAATATCTCTTGGTGAAGAAAAACCACGCCAAATTCTCTCCGGCTTGGCAGAGTTTTTTGCGCCCGAATCGCTGGTAGGTAAGCAAGTGTGCGTAGTAACCAATCTTGCCCCGCGCACCATACGCGGCCTTGTGTCGCACGGCATGGTGCTTACTGCCGAAAAAGACGGTAAATTAGAATTGGTCAGCGTCATGGCGCCTGTGCCTGATGGTAGCATATTGGCATAGCAGGCTGTTGAACAATACTTCTTCCCCTAAGAAGAGACATCTGCACAAGTATTTTCAAATAAAATTTTGAAAACTGTTGAACGTGTAAAGTCAAACGTGCAGAGCGCTCAAGATAGAGTATTTTAAAAGATTTTTTACGGAGGAGAGAAGAACCTTTACAAAAAAAGGCTCTTCCCTCCTCCACACTCTTTTCTTAAAACGTTTTTATTATACGCTAAGGTGAAGAGTCATTACGAATCTTTTTTAAACAAACGCAACAAAGCTTCCGTATCCAACGGGGAAAGATTAAATTCCATACCGGCTTCGTCGATAATATCCACAAGTTTTTTTTCAGGGAATTCTTTTTGTTGTGCAATGATAGCGGCAAAGGCACGTTGTACCAGTTCGCTGTGTGAAATAATTTGGGTCATGGAGTTTTCTCCTTACTCTGGATAAAATATAGGGAAAGAGTGGCACAGGATAACTACTTATCGTAATTAAAGCTCTTTGGAAAGAGGGACAAAGGGAAGAACCCCAAAAAACATTCTCCCTCTGTAGATATGAGCAACAGCCTGATTTTTCCAAAAAAGTACAATACATATGTATTAAAAAACATTTAACCCAACAAAGCTTAAGAAAAAGAGACAATATGCAAGATTGGTATATAGCCATTGTGCTCAGCATTGTGGAAGGACTTACAGAATTTTTACCCGTATCCTCTACGGGGCATCTTATTTTAGCAGGTGAAATGTTAGGTTTTAGCGGAGAAAAAGCCGCTACCTTTCAAGTTATTATTCAGCTTGGCGCCATTATGGCTGTGGTGGTTTTGTATTGGCCACGCTTTTGGGGCTTGTTGGTTCCGCCAGCTTACCCTGAACATGGACAAGAAATAACGCAACCATACGGACAAACAGCAACACAAAACCAAAGCCAGCATCACGAACAGAGGCTACGTCAGCAACCTCGCTTTGCAGGCTTGCGAGGCATTGGTTTGCTTATACTGACCAGCTTACCTGCTTGCGTCATGGGTTTGGCTCTACATTCCTATATAAAAGCCTATCTTTTCACGCCTGTCACTGTACTCATGGCCTTAGTGGTGGGGGCATTATTCATGATTATTGTAGAAAAAAGAGCCATGCCTTCAGTACTTTCTGCCAGAACGAACAACACCATCACCACATTAGATGACTTAGGCCCCAAGCAAGCCTTGGGCATAGGCTTCTTTCAATGCCTTGCCCTTTGGCCGGGTTTTTCGCGTTCGGCATCAACCATTATGGGCGGCATGCTATTAGGCGCCGGACGTACCTTGGCCGCAGAATATTCCTTCATCGCTGCAGTGCCCATTATGGTGGCAGCCACGGGGTATGACCTTTTAAAAAGCTGGCATTTGCTAAGCATGAACGATATTCCCTTTTTTACTTTAGGTATTGTGGCCTCTTTTTTGGCGGCTCTGTTAGCCATTAAAGGTTTTGTGTCTTTACTTTCGCGCATGACCCTTATCCCTTTTGCTGTGTATAGACTCATTATGGCCCCGCTAGTATATTATTTTATGCTGTATTAACAGAATGCTAGGAAAAGTATTTTTTGTGCTCACTCACAACAATAATCCCATTCTTCTTTAAAGGGCGTGGTAAAACCTTACAAAGGTACTCACGCCCTTAATCTTGAAAAAGTCTAAAAATTCTCTTGAAAAAAAGAAAAAATCATTGCATGGTGTGGATGCAAATATGTGAAAAAGCAGAGATGGGCTTTGTACACTTGGATTTTTGAGCGGCCTTTAACAGGCTATGAATAAATACCCATTAGGGCCATTGTGCTTGCTTTTTCACTTCTATTGCTCTCTACAAATTTTGCATGACAACATCATGCTCATAAGGAATACACATGGAATTGAGTTTTTTTTCAATGATTGCCGAAGCCAGCCTTGTGGCTAAAGCTGTCCTGGTCTTACTGGTGCTTATGTCTATTACCAGCTGGGCCCTTATGCTACAAAAATGGTTTATGCTTAGCGCTGCCAAAAAAAAGGCCATTCAAGGTTTAGAACGTTTTGAAAAGGCCAAAGATTTGCGCGAAGCTGTGCAATCTATGGGCTCTGACCCCACTTCTCCTCTATATTATGTGGCCCACCAAGGAGTGCAGGAATTTAATAAATCCAAAGAACTTGGTAACAGCTCAGACATTGTGGTAGACAACGTAAGCCGCTCTTTGCATTTAGGCGTAGGTACAGAAGTTACCCGCATGCAGCGCAAGCTTTCCTTATTGGCCACCACAGCCAATACTGCCCCCTTCATCGGGCTTTTTGGTACGGTATGGG
>CAYJHX010000224.1:0-4022 GCA_964369395.1 uncultured Desulfovibrionaceae bacterium | reverse complement strand
CAGATTTCTCTGGCGGCTTTGCGGCCTGCGCCCATGGCAAGAATAACCGTAGCGGCGCCGGTGACAATATCTCCGCCAGCAAAGACGTTGGGGATGGATGTTTCACCGGTTTCTTCATTAACTTTAATATGCCCCCATTTATTCAATTCTAAATCGGGGGTAGCATCCAATAAAATGGGGTTGGCACGCGTACCCAAAGCCACAATGGCAAGGTCGGTGGGCAGGTCGTAAACATCGCCTTCTATGGGCTCGGGACGACAACGACCGGAAGCGTCAGGTTCGCCAAGCTTCATGCGTTGCAAGGTTACCGAGGTCAAGTTGAGCTTATCGTCGCCGTTAAAACGTACGGGGGAGGCCAGCAATTCCAGTTGAATGCCTTCTTCCTCAGCGTGATGAATTTCTTCTAGGCGTGCAGGCATTTCGGCGCGGGTGCGGCGATAAACAATATGTACTGTTTCGGCCCCCATGCGCATGGCCACACGGGCAGCGTCCATGGCTACGTTACCGGCGCCAAAAACGGTGACATTTTTACCTAAGTACGTGGGGGTATCTTGCTCGGGGAAGAGGTAAGCACGACCAAGATTGGCACGGGTAAGGTATTCGTTGGCAGAAAATACGCCCACATAGTTTTCGCCGGGGATATTAAGGAACATGGGAAGCCCTGCCCCCACACCAATAAAGATAGCATGATAGCCTTGCTCTTTTAAATCTTCAATGGTGATGGTACGTCCGCCCACCCAGTTGAGTTTAAAATCCACACCGGTATAGCGTAAGCCGTCTAATTCGATGGCTACCACATCCTTGGGTAAACGGAAGGATGGGATGCCGTAGACAAGTACGCCGCCGGGCTCGTGCAAAGCTTCATAAACGTCTACCTTAAGCCCATTGGCGGCTAAATAGCCAGCCACGGTAAGGGAAGCTGGGCCGGAGCCAATGCAAGCGATTTTAAATTTGTCGTTGGGTAAGGCGCAAGCATTGGTTCCGGTAAGTTGTTCACAGGCAGTGCTTGCAATATAGGCATCGGCCACATAGCGTTCAAGGCGCCCAATGGCGATGGGCTGTCCCTTAGCTCCAAGCACGCACTTGCCTTCGCATTGTACTTCTTGAGGGCACACGCGACCGCACACGGCAGGCAAACTATTGGTGCTTTTAATGATACGGTAGGCAGAGTCCATATCGCCGCGGGCTACAGCGGCAATAAATTGCGGAATGGGCACTTCTACAGGGCAGCCAGAAACGCATTTGGGTTTTTTGCATTGTAGACAGCGTGCGGCTTCGGCTTTAGCCATGGCGCGAGTATAACCTGTAGTTACCTCAAAAAAATTCCTTTTGCGCTCTTCCGGATCCAAACGAGGCATGGGAACACGAGGGGCAAGGGGCTTTTTCACTTTTTTAGGGGGAGTCGTTTCTGGAGTTTTATTTTCCATGGCAAGTACACCTATAATGGTCAAAGGATATTCTTTCTTGGGAAGCAAAAGCTATGAGACGACGACGCAATTCGGCAAAATCCACCTGATGGCCATCAAATTCTGGGCCATCGACGCAAGAAAATTTCGTTTCGCCGCCCACGGTTACGCGACAAGCACCACACATGCCGATGCCGTCTACCATGATGGAGTTCAAACTTACTACCGTGGGGGTATTGAAAGGCTTGGTGGTGGTGGAAACAGCATTCATCATGGGTACAGGGCCTACGGCAACCACTTCAAAAATTTCTTTATCTTTTTCTAGTCTATCAAGCAAGAGGTCAGTCACAAGACCGTGATGGCCGTAGCTGCCATCGTCGGTGGAGATAAGTAATTCGTCCACAAAGGAGGAAAGTTCTTTTTCAAAAAGGAGCAAATCTTTATTACGAGCACCGATAATACCCACCACTTTGTTGCCGGCACGGTGATGACCTTTGGCAATGTGATGCATAGCGGCAATGCCTGTGCCCCCGCCAACACAAATAACTGTCCCTTTTTTTTCAATATGTGTGGGACGCCCTAAGGGGCCGCACACATCTAAAATGCTGTCACCTTCTTTGAAGGTTTCTAACATGGCCGTGCTTTTGCCAAGAACAATATAAACAATGGTAATGGTTCCAGCTTCGGCGTCAGCATCGGCAATGGTCAATGGGATACGCTCGCCATTTTCATGCAAGCGTAACATAACAAAGTGGCCGGGTTGTGCCTTTTTTGCTATGTGCGGCGCATTTAAAACAAGTTTACTGGTTTGTCCCGGAATAAGGGACTCCTTCACGAGGATTGGAACAGACATGAAAAAAACTCCTTTGGTTTTCTTGTTTATGTCTCTACTGCAAAGTTTTTCAGCAAGGTGCCTCTATACACCTGCTTATCTTTCTTGACAAAAAGAAGATGCCCGCCAAAAAACAGCAATAGCCTATACAAAGGCTAGGATTTTTGCAAGCCTAAATCGTGGAAATGTATTTCAAAATACAATATATATTTCTATTTGCAACACGCAGCTCTTTGCATACCTAAATGCATAAGCTTTTCTAATACGCTGCCAAAATCTATTCCCACAGCTTGCGCTTCTTGGGGTAAAAGGCTGGTATCTGTCATTCCAGGCAGGGTATTTGTTTCTAAGGTAAATACTGTACCGTCTTCCATGACACGAAAATCTGTGCGGCTATACCCGCTAAGCCCCAAAGCTTTATGGGCTTTTAAGGCCAACTCTTGCATTTGTGCATTCACAGCTGCGGGCAGAGGCGCCGGACACAACTCTTCTGCGCCGCCTTGCGCATATTTGCTGGCATAATCAAAAAACGTTCCTGCCAGCGGGCGAATAAGAATGGGCGGTAAAGCTTCTTCACCAAGAACGCCACAGGTGCTATCAAGGCCAGCAATGCTCGATTCCAGAAGGGCTTCACAGCCCGCCTCAAAAATTTCTTCCAAGGCGCTGCGCAATTCTTTTTCGTTTTCTACGCAAAAAAGGAAGAGCGAAGAGCCCCCTGTATTGCTTTTCACAAAAATAGGATAGTCTAAAGAAGGTTGCCAATTGTTATCCGGCATGGTGGGCAAAAATTCCCACGGCGGCGTGGGAATGCCATGGGCTTTATACACTTGTTTGGTGGCAGCCTTATGTAAGGCCAAAAAGGAGCCTTGAGCATCACTGCCCTGATAGGGCATATGTATGCTTGCAAGTAAAGCCTGCACAAGCCCGTCTTCTCCGGGGGCGCCGTGAAGATTGATAAAGGCAAAATCGTGCTCTTTGGCTAAAGACAATAAATTATCAAAATGTGTGCTTAAGTCACAAAAAGTGACAGTATGTCCACGTTCTTTGAGGGCTTTTTCAATGATTTCTGCCCCCGCTAAAGAAACCTCACGTTCGCTGGACCAACCGCCCGCTATCAAAAGTATACGCATGTAAATCACACTCCAATTGCGCCGAAAGCGCACTCTCAATATCTTGACCTTGTTTATATGATAAACCAATACTTTCGCGATGTTGCTCTGTAGTGCCGTACCGCTTCAGTAAATCTTCATATCGCTGGCACAAGGTAACGCACTTGTCATGCATTACACGTTTATCTGCATATATAATGAAGAAAGGAAGAACACAAATATTCTCTGGCAAAGCAAAAGGCCACCATACATGCATGGCCACACCTTGTGCTATGCGCCTATTTCCTGTGTGCTGTACCACCCAAGACGAACCCATTTGGGCATGACTGCCACCGTGATGAATGGTATAAGATTTGGCAATATCGTGCAAAAGCGCCGCTGCCCGTACCGAAGAGACGCACACATCATGGCCTTTTTCCACAGCCATATGGGCAAGAGCTGTGGAAAACTCTGCCACCATCAAGGAATGCGCACGCACATTGTCTAAAACACCGTAACTGTCCCAAAGGGCAAAGCAAGCTTCATCGTCGGGAATGGTCGCTACGGAAGGCGATTCCGCCTCAAAAGGCTCTGCAGTAAAAGTAAGGTAGGGCAGGTCATGCAAAGGATGTTGTGCTGTTGTTTTCTTCATAAGAAGAGTATGCCAGTCTTTAGCCTTTTTGCAAAGATTTTTAG
>CAYJHX010000223.1:2813-4033 GCA_964369395.1 uncultured Desulfovibrionaceae bacterium | reverse complement strand
TACTGCGTTAAGCTTGTTTTTTCTTTCGGCATGGACCAGAAGAGTCCTATGCCTTTAAGAAAAAAACTTCGCTTGCCTTGTATCTTACCATTTTGAGCCGACTGCCATAAGCCTGCAGAGCGTGGGTACGTCACGCAGCGGGCATGCGGTCTAGTATATAGGCGTTTGAAAAAGACAATCCATGTCGCTATGTTTGCTTTGTGCTCATTCTTTTTTGAGTCAATTATATAGGGTTTCCAAAGGGGATTATCCCCTTTGGCGGGGTGGAGGGGCAGAGCCCTCCCTCCGGAGGACGTATGGCAGTCAGATGAAAAGAGGCTTTTCCTTCGCCAGACTTGTTTTTTAGATTTTTAATAGGACTGATAATCAGTGATTTGTCTTGGTATTGAAAGCTCTTGTGATGAAACAGCTCTTGCCGTAGTGCAAGACGGGCACTTGCTAGCCTCTGTATTGGCCACACAAGTAGAGATGCACGCGCTTTTTGGCGGTGTGGTGCCAGAATTAGCTTCGCGAGAACATTATCGCTTCATGGGGCCATTGTACGATGCCGTATTGCAAAAGGCGGGGCTACAAGGGCAAGATGTCGATGCGTATGCTGTTTCTCGCGGGCCCGGTTTGTTGGGAGCTTTGCTTGTAGGGGTGGGCTTTGCCAAGGGTTTGGCTTTGGCTAACAATAAACCCGTACTGGGTATAAATCATCTGCATGCGCATTTGCTTGCAGTGGGGCTAGAGCAAGAATTGGTTTTTCCGGCGTTAGGCGTTCTGGTTTCCGGAGGGCATACTCATCTTTATAAAATACATGCCGAAGACCATTTTGAAGTGCTGGGGCGCACCTTAGACGATGCTGCCGGAGAGGCTTTTGACAAAGTGGGCAAGGTGCTGGGTTTGGCTTATCCTGCGGGGCGTGTCTTTGATACGCTAAGTCAGCGTGGTGCCCCTTTGCTCACACCGGCAGATAAAAAAATGTTTCCGCGCCCTTATATGGATAATGATACCTTAGACTTTAGCTTTAGCGGTTTAAAAACGGCGGCATGTCAACATATTGCCAAGCATCCTAGTTTGTTGCAGTCTTTGGGAATCACGCCTTTGGTAGAAGAAGCTTCCGACGAGTTGTGCCATATGTGCGCGGCTTTCACAGAAGCTGTGGTAGATACGCTTTGTTTGAAAAGTGCCAAGGCTTTGCAGCGCCATGCCGATATACAAAGTATTATTATGGCTGG